>CACXZL010000148.1 GCA_902772085.1 uncultured Coriobacteriaceae bacterium
GGCAAAGACGCAGCTGCCAGAGCCGGTCACCTGTCCACCAAGCACGTCCTCCTGAGCCAGAAGCCACGCGCGAATCTCGGCAACCTTTGGCAGCAGCGCACACGCCACAGGATCAAGGTTATTGTGAAGGTTCGCAGCCACAAGGCCAGCCAAATCATCGCCGTTCTTCTCCAAAGCATTGCAAAGCTCCCGAGAGTCGGCAGGAGGAGTGGGGTTCTCGTCAAACGCAGCATAGGCAGCCGGCGTGCTCACGCCCGGCCCCCCAGGCCGCACGAGCACGACCGACAACGACTGGCTAAGAGGAGCAAACTTGCGCCCCACCACATCCCCAGCGCCCACCAGCAACGTAGGCACGGGATCCAAGAAAAACGGCACGTCGGCTCCCACGGCACGGGCAGCCTCTGTGGCCTCGGGCGACTGCGCGTCGGCGCCCCACAGCTGGCAGAGCGCGCGAATCACCGCCGCCGCATCGGACGACGAACCGCCCATACCCGCCTGGTCGGGCACATGCTTGCAAATGGTGATGCGCAGCTGTGGAATCCGCGCTACGCGATGCGCCAGCTCTGCCGCCGCGCGATAGGCTGTGTTTTTCTCCATGGGCACGTCCACCGACGGGACGCAAATCACCTGAATACCCGACCGAGCCGCAGACGCACTGAAGAAAGCATCACGCGCCGCCAGCTCCTCGACGTTCACCTCGTCATATAAATCAAGCGCCACCATAAGCGAATCTGCCCTATGGTAGCGCCTCTCATCAAGCTCTGTATAGATACCGAGGTGAAGGTTCAGCTTTGCTGGCGCATGCAGCGAAACACTTCGACCCACCTCACTGCTCTTCTTCCGTATAGTCAAGCAGACGCTCCCCCGTCTCCACATCGTATATCTCTACCGTGCCAGTGAGCACATCCACGTACTGATACGACTGCCTGGCCCGACGACCACGACGCTCCTCTACCTCCACCACAAAAAGGGCCGGGTAAGCCTGCATAAGCGTGCCGCTCCGCTCCACGATGCGAGAACGCCCCATGTTTGCACGGACCTTTATGCGCTGTCCTACCAAATCGGCCAACTCAGAACGAATCTGATCGACCCTGTTTACTGGCGGGACCTCATTATCCATGAACACCACAACTTCCTACGAAATAATACAGAAATGACCACCTATATAATACCCCTCCCCATTCTGCATCAATCCTTTCTCTCGGGTCCTCTACCAAATCGCCATGCGCCTATTGGCGCCGTAGGCGCTCGCAAACCGGCCTGATACAATACGAGCGATTCAAGCATGAAAAGGAGCACTTATGCACGAAGCACGTCTAGACCGCGTCATGTCCAACCTCCAGGCGATGGGCCTTAAACAAGCGCTCATATGTGACCCCCTCTCCGTGTGGTATCTCACGGGATACTACACAGAACCCATGGAACGCTTCTTTGCGCTCTACCTCGCCCAGGATGGAGACCGCACTCGCAGCACCCTCTTTGCCAATAAGCTCTTTCCCAGCGCAGTAGGAGCGGCGGACAGCCTCGTAACCTTCACGGACACCGACGACCCCATTGCACTCGTGGCCTCAGCCTGCAATCCCTCACTTCCCCTCGGCATCGACAAGACCCTCTCCGCACGGTGGCTCATACCGCTCATGGAAACGGGATCGTGCCCCGATGTGAGGCTCGCCTCCACCGCAGTGGACGACGCCCGCTCAATCAAGGGCGCAGACGAACGAAGGCTCATGCGTACAGCCAGCCAGCTGAACGATGCAGGCATGGAGTGGCTCGCACGGCAGATCACTGAAGGAGTCTCCGAACTAGAAATCGCCGAACGCCTACCCAACGCCTACCGAGACCTCGGAGCATCGGGCAACTCCTTTGCCCCCATCATAAGCTTTGGGCCACATATCGCCGACCCACACCACGAACCCGACGAAACCGCGCTGCAGAGAGGCGATATGGTTTTGTTTGACGTGGGCTGCAAATACGAATGGTACTGTGCCGATATGACAAGGACCTTTTTCACCGCCGCGCCAACGACACGCCAGCTTGAGGTATACAACACCGTTCGGCGAGCAAACGAGGCGGCAGAGGCCATGGTACGTCCAGGCGTACTTTTTTCTGAGATTGACCGCGCGGCACGTAGCGTGATCGAAGAAGCGGGCTACGGTCCCCACTTTACGCATCGCCTCGGCCATCAGATAGGGCTCAGCGTACACGAACCGGGCGATGTAAGCGCGGCACACAATGAACCGGTGCGTCCCGGACAATGCTTCTCAATCGAGCCGGGAATCTACCTACCAGGTGAGTTTGGCGTACGCATCGAGGACCTTGTGCTCGTGACGCCCGACGGCTGCGAAGTGCTGAATCACTATACCCACGAGCCTCTCGTGATTGAGGTCTAGCGGGACGCTACATAAACAACGCCTCGGCTACAAAGTGATTGCCTCAGCGGAGAGCCTTGTCCTTGCATGAGTGGTCCACGAACGGGACCTATGCCCTTGTCAGCTGGTACTCTTATCCCAGCTGGCAATGACCGAGAGCCCGTGCGTGGACCATTATTTGTCATCTCTGCCATGATGAGAGTCAGGCACGACAAATGAAACGCCGTTCGCGTCGGATTGCGCTAGCCCAACTTGCGCACGAGATCGTCAAGAGCACGACGACGATGACTGATTGCGTTCTTTTCTTCTGGTTTGAGCTCTGCCATGCGCTTGCCAGGAATGTCTGCCAGATCAAACAAGGGATCGTAGCCAAAACCATTCGTCCCACGGCAGTCGTGTGCAACGACGCCCTCGCAGTCGCCTTCTCCGGCAAGCACCTCTTCGCCATCCTCATCTCGCGTCACGAGCACCACCGACGAGTGGAAGCGTGCCGTGCGCTTTTCGTCGGGGACGTTTGCCATTTCCTCCAGCAGCTTGGTGTTGTTTGCATCGTCGTTGCCGTGCTCGCCGGCCCAGCGCGCCGAAAAGATGCCAGGCGCTCCGTCGAGAGCATCCACCATGAGGCCTGAGTCGTCCGCCACAGCCATACTATAGCCCGTCTCGTCCAGAGCGGCGCGCGCCTTTATGAGTGCGTTTTCGTAAAACGTCTCGCCGTCCTCTACGGGGTCGGGAAAGTCCCCCAAGTCACCTAGTGCCACAAACCTCATCCCGCTCATAGCAGGGGATGCCCCAAGTATTGATTCGATTTCCGTAAGCTTGTGCGCATTTCCCGTGGCCACGACCACGATGCGCTTGGAATCGATCACACTCATGCACTCTCCTCTCATTCCGCAAAAACGCATGCAATCACAAGCTGCTTTTTCAAACAGGCGCCATGACCTGCTCATATGGATTACACGCCAAAACCCGTAACCTTTCGCTGCAGGGCGATGAGCTTGTCCACGCCTGTCTCGCCAAGGTCAAGCAAAGCGTCGAGCTGCGCGCGGTCATAAGGAGTCTTTTCTCCCGTACCTTGTAGCTCTATGATGCGCCCGTCTGCAGTACCCACGAGATTCATGTCCACCTCAGCGTTGCTGTCTTCGCCATAGTCTAAGTCAAGCATCGCCACGCCGTTCACAACACCCATGGACACAGCGGCGACTTGGCCCATAAGCGGCAACGACGACAGCTTCTTTTCACGCACCAAACCGGCAAGAGCATCGTGAAGCGCCACCCAAGCACCGGTGACCGAGGCTGTGCGCGTACCGCCATCTGCCTGAATCACATCGCAGTCAAGCGTCACGGTGATCTCTCCTAGAGCACGCAGATCAACTACCGTGCGGAGGCTTCTGCCTATGAGGCGCTCAATCTCCATGGAGCGTCCCTTGCGACCACGTTGCTCTCGCGGACTCCGACGGTTTGTGGAGGCCGGCAGCATCGCATACTCCGCCGTAACCCATCCAGCGTGCGAACCCTTGCGCCAACGCGGCACGCCCTCCTCTACGGTGGCGGCACAAAGGACGCGCGTGTTTCCAAACTCAGCCATACATGATCCGGCGGCATGCATCTGCACCTCACGCGTAAGGCGCACAAGGCGCAATTCGTCCACGGCACGGCCGCCGTCGCGCCTTACATCGGTTGTAGCCATAGCGCTCCGTTCCATCACGATTCTTGGCTCTTCTACAAATCCATCCCCAAGAACCGTTCGGTATTGTACCAGCACATGCGATCCAACGCATCCCGGGAGAACCCCACGGCGTGGAATGTCTTCAGCTCGTTTATCGGCTGCCACATGGGGAAGTCGGACCCAAAGAGGATGCGATCGTAGCCGTAGGTTTCCACCAGCTCCCTGTATGGACCAGCCACCAAAGTGCGCCGCATCCACCACGAGCTGGGGAAACTCGTGTAGGATGCGCTTGAGCCTGCGCGGATGCGAGTAATCGTAACGATAGTCTCCACAATGGATGATAAGTGGCAGGCCGCGTCGTTCGGCAATTTCATACACCGGCATCAGGCGATCGTCATCCATGTTTACCGCTTGGGTGTCGGGATGAAGCTTGATGCCATGAAGGCCCAAGCCGCACGCACGTTCAATCTCGGCCTCTATGTTTGGCGTATCTTGGTGCAGTGTCATGAATCCCACGAACTCTTGGTGCTCCTTGCACGTAGCGGAAATGAAGTCGTTTATGCTTTCCACCGTACCCGGACGCACCGCCACAGAATGTACCACACACCGCGTGATGTCGGAGCCGTCTATCTCATTGAGCAGCCGCCACACCGAACCATCCTGCTCTTCCATAGGAATGTGATAGAAGTTGCCGATACTCTGCGAGGCCTTTTCAGCTACTTTATCGGGATATATGTGCGCGTGTACATCAACTACAGGCATGACCTAGTCCTTTCTTTGGCAGGCAAAGCATAGAGCGTACCGCAGATTAGCTATACGGCGCACAAACCACACCGGAACGAAACAAATCTGGCATTTCCGCTAGATGACATACGGGACAGTGCGCCATCGTGACTAGGCGCTAGCTCAATCAAGATGGCAAAATGAGCGAAAATAGACGAGATGGGACACCGGATGAATCTCGCGAGCAACTTCCTATAGAATTGATGCATGGTAGCACACGCGACCGCGACCTGTACGAGACGGAAAGAGGGGCACACATGACAAAGATTGTGATCGTGGGTGGAGTGGCGGGCGGAGCGTCCGCAGCATGCCGAGCAAGAAGGCTCGATGAGACTGCCGAAATCATCGTGTTTGAGCGGGGATCCTACGTAAGTTATGCAAACTGCGGCCTTCCGTATTATGTGGGCGGTTCCATCAGCGAGCGCTCTAAGCTCGCGGTACAGACGCCTCAGAGCCTGCGGTCTCGCTTCAACATAGACGTGCGCATAGAGACCGAGGTAGTCGGCATCGACGCCAAAGCGCATGAGGTCGAGGCTCTAGACCACGCAACGGGCAAAACGTATCGCGAGTCCTACGACAAGCTTCTGCTTTCGCCTGGAGCCGGCCCCGTGCGGCCTCCGCTGTCCGGCATCGACTTGCCAAACGTCCTCACCGTACGCTCCATTCCCGACGTAGACCGCATCTGCGCAGCGGCAACGCATCGCCAGGGCCAACGTGCCGTCGTAGTGGGAGGCGGCTTCATCGGCGTAGAGATGGCTGAGAATCTCGTGGACCGCGGACTCTCAGTAGAGCTCGTCGAGATGTCGGACCACATCATCAAGTCTCTCGATGCAGACATGGCAGTGGATCTCCATCGCGAACTGCGCGCCAACGGTGTCACACTCCATCTGGAAGAGGGCCTCGAAGGAATCGAGCAGCGCGTCGACAGCTTGGCGGTATCTACCAACAAAGGGCGACTCATCGCCTGCGACATGGTCATCCTCGCCATCGGTGTGCGCCCGGAAACCAAGCTCGCCCTTGCGTCCGGCATTACCTGCGGACCGCGCGGGCACATCGTGGTGGATGATCAGATGCGCACGAACTTGTCTGATATCTATGCCGTGGGGGATGCGGTGCAGGTCACCGACTTCGTCGGCGGCACTGCCACCGCCATACCGCTAGCTGGCCCCGCAAACCGTCAGGGCCGACTCGCGGCACACAACATGCTCGGAGGATCAGACACCTATACGGGCACGCAAGGTTCAAGCATCGTCAAGGTCTTTGGACTCGCAGCGGCATCCACCGGTCTCACTGAGGAATCCGCACGCGCGCAGGGTATCGACGTAGACAAAACCTATCTCACCCAGCCCCACCACGCAACGTACTACCCTGGCGCAAAAACGATGGGGCTCAAGGTGCTTTGGGAAAAGGGCACGGGCAAGCTGCTCGGCGCGCAAGCGATAGGTTCAGAAGGGGTTGACAAACGCATAGACGTCATCGCCACGGCCATACGCTTCGGCGCGGACGTGCGCGACCTTGTCTCGCTCGAGCTCTGCTACGCACCACCGTTCAACAGCGCGAAAGATCCCGTAAACATAGCGGGTTTTGTGGCGCAGAACGTTCTTGACGGCACGCTCAGTCAGTTTTTCCCTGAGGACGTGGCCGGTCTTCCACGCGATGGGTCCGTTACGCTCATCGACGTACGGACGCCGGGCGAGCACGCTCGCGGCCGCATCGACGGCTTCGCAAACATTCCCGTAGACGAGATTCGCGCACGGCTTGACGAGATACCCACCGACAAACCCGTGTACCTCCATTGCAAGAGCGGGCAGCGAAGCTACATCGCCTGCCGTATCCTCACCGGCCTTGGCTACAGTTGCTACAACCTCGCCGGTGGTTACGACCGCTGGAGCGCCATATATGCGTAAGGGGGCTAAACCACCCCATTGACTCCCGGGATAAGGTGAGGGTCCTGCCGGTACGCATGCCTCAGCATACCGGCAGGACCCTCACCTCACCTCGAGCATGACACTACGTGCAGGGCAAATGACCAAGGCTTTTTTCATTCACACGAGTTTGCCGTTGCAGTGGTCAATCATGTGCTGAATCATCTGGGCGGTCCAATCCGTGAAGTCCCGCTTGCGATGCTTGAGCTCACCGTCAACGAGCTCATCGTAGGTCACCTTGATCTTTTGGAAACGACGCACGTTTGACGGCTCCTCACGCGTGAGGCAACCCTCCACCGTACGTTGCGCACCCACACCAAAGAGCAGCTTGGGGTTGTACATCACATGCGGTTTTTGCTCCTCGTCAAGCCATACGACCACAGCTTTAGCCACACCGATTTGGTTTGCCGCAAGGCAAGCGCCGTCTTCGAGCGTGGCAACCGTATCGATAAGGTCTTGGGCGAGCCCGGCGTCCCCAGGCGTCGCCCTTTCGCAACGCTGCGACAGGATCTCGTCATCTTTCACAAGCTCTCGAATCATACGTGCTCCTCTCTTGGACAAGAACATCCATCGTCTCGCCCGTCAAAACACTCTTGAACAAACTATGATCGCTAGGAATTCTTCCATTGATCTGTGGCGAAATAGGTAAGTGCCGCCCACGTGACCATGGGGAATGGGCGCCCATATCTATCGCATCCCCTGCGAAGAATCTCCCATGCTTCCTCACGAGTCGCCAACTCGAACTTACCAAACCTCTCCATTCCCGACGCGCCGGCCTGAGAGAGGGACGTGGCATCCGTCCCACGGATGATGGCGCAAAGCAATGCAGTGCTCTCGTCGGTCATGCCCGGCGAGTTGAAAAGCAGCGGATTCACAACGCGAATCGAATCTTTGTTTCCAAACGCGATGCCCGTTTCTTCGTAGACTTCGCGCACCATCGCGGCAACCAGAGGATTGCGCTTCTTGCAATCCTGCTGGTCCACCAAACCTGACGGAATCCCAAGGACATACTGTCCCGTAGGATAGCGATACTCGTAAAACATCACGAGGCGTGGCTCCTGGCCCTCAGGCGAAAGCACCAAACAGCAGCTCACGGCATCGGGTATGAGCTTGATCTGCTCGCGGTCTTTCTTCAGTGCGCGTAGGTTCACATAATCGCGGCGTGAGGCATCGTAGTAATGCGTCCCGTCGGCATACACGAGGTCGTAGACCTTCACAAACGGCGTATCGAGCATGCGATGTGCTACGGGCACCGGAATCATGGGCATGTCGGGTGACACGAGATAGCGGTCTCGCAAGGCACGCAGTTTTCCCTCGTCAAGGCCAAACTCCGCCTCAAAATACTCCTCGCGCGAGCCGTATCTCTCGTCAACCGCGTCAAAGGCATTGCGCAGGTCGGCTTCGTTTACGCTGTTTATCTTTGCCCAGTTCAGACGATCGTTTTCCGAAATGCTCTCGGGCAATTCCTCTGGTGACATGTGTATGATCTCGCTACGATACTCATTGGTAAGCAGGAACTCCCGCACTATCTCGTCATCTGGCACTCCGAGAAGCATGAGAACCACCGCAGCACACACACCCGTCCGGTCTTTACCTGCCGTGCAGTGAAAATAGAGGGGGACCTGCTCGCGTGCAAGGCAGTCCACGAGCTCATGAACGGCCGGATTCTGAAACATCATCGAGGCATAGAGACCCCGCATAAAGCCTTCTGGGTTGTTTTGGATGCGCTCCATGATGCGCAGCATGCCCGTCGGGGAAAAATCCACCTCTTCGTCGTCTTCGTCGTACATGCCGCTTATCCGGACGTATTCGCAACCGTTTGGCACGTAGTCCGGTCGCCCTTCCAACTCCCCGGCGGCACGAAGGTCAAGAATGAGCACCAACCCCATATCGTCGACGATATCACGCTGCTCCTCCGTAAGGCCAATAAGAGCGCTTCCTCTATAGAGAAGCCCATGCCTCACCGGCCTACCGTTCGCACCCCTCAGACCCCCAAGGTCACGCAAGCCCATCCGAGAAGGAAAGCCAACGATAGCCCCTGGTAATGCGTTTTCGTCCATATCAACCTTTCGACAAGCTTTGCAAGTATATGGTAGCATGACGTGGCCAAAAACCATGCGCGCGGACACCACGTGAGAACCAACGCCATCAAACTGAATGCTACGGTTCACGCCCCGAGCCCCTGCGCCAGCCAGCAAGCGACTCCGCGCTCGCTTCGCTCGCTCACTTCGTGAGTCGCCGCTTGCTGGCATGCGCAGAGGCTCGGGGCGTGAACCGTAGCAACTGAACGTCCCTCAACTCCGAAGCGGCTGGCAGCCACCTCAAGCAAAGGACCCGCCACCATAGATGACGGGTCCAGACAAGCCAATAATGTGAGGCTTTAGCGCTTGGAGAACTGCGGACGCTTACGGGCTTTCTTCAGACCGTACTTCTTGCGCTCCACAGCGCGAGCGTCACGCGTGAGATAGCCAGCCTTCTTGAGGTCGGCGCGATACTCGCCTGCCTCGAGCAGCGCACGAGCGATGCCCAGACGCAATGCGCCAGCCTGACCGGTGACGCCGCCGCCCTTGCAGTTTGCCAGTACGTCGAAACGATCGACGGTATCGGTCACACGGAAGGGAGCGAGGGCATTGTCTATAAGCTGCTGACGACCAAAGTAGTCGAGAGCTTCACGGCCATTGACGGTAACCTTGCCGGTGCCGGGGACGAGGCGCACGCGCGCGACGGCCTCCTTGCGACGGCCGGTACCCATGTATACTGCGGTGTTGTCAGCCATCGGTTACGCCTCCAAATCGATCTTGACGGGGTTCTGAGCTGCATGCGGATGCTCGGGGCCAGCGTAGACCTTGAGCTTCATGCCCTGCTTGCGACCAAGGGTGGTGTGGGGGAGCATGCCCTTCACAGCGTGCTCGACCACACGCTCGGGATGCTTCTCCATAGCCTCCTTGAAGGACTCGGTCT
>CACXZL010000149.1 GCA_902772085.1 uncultured Coriobacteriaceae bacterium
GGAAGCGATGCGCGTGTTGTGTGTCAGCTCCTCCCTCGCCGCATGGAAGCGAGAGGCGCGCGCGTCAGTTCCTCCGTGTGTCAGTTCCTCCGTCCCTCTGTCACACACGGCTCTCGGCAAACGGAAAACCAACAGGAGCATCCCTCGCCAAACGCAAAAGCGTCAGAAGCCTGGTGGCCGGCCCGTGAAAAGTGACGCCATCAGCGCACTTTGCGCATACTCCCCAAAGCCATACTTGCAAGGATGCGCGTTACGGCGTTACAGTTCATATGAAGTACGATACAACGAGGAAGGGATCTTCATGCAGGAAAACAAGATGTACCAGGTTTCCACCCTACAAGCCTTTGCCCTAGGCTACACCCGAAAGGTGATAAACGTGGGAGAGCTGATTCTGAAGGGCGACACCGGCTTGGGAACCTTTGAGGATGTAAACGGGGAAATGATCATGGTGGGGGGCCACTGCTACCGGGCAAACAAGAACGGGCGAGTCAGCATGGTCCCTCCGGAGACGGGCATCCCCTTCGCGGCGGTGGCCAGTCTCTACGGGGAGCATCAGTTCGCCATGGATGGGCTGGCCAGCATCGAGGCCGTGAGATCGGAGCTCATGGAGAGAATCGAGGCACGATTTGGCTTAAACAGCATGCACGTCATACAGATTGACGGAGAGTTCGAAAAGGTCTACGCCCGATCCGAGAGTCCCTACAAGTCGCATCATGTGACCCTGAAGGAAATCCTTGGCGAGACCCAGAAGGCGTTTACCTTCAAAAACATCCGCGGATCACTGGTGGGAGTCTACTTCCCCGACTACATGGACGGCATCAACATGCCCGGCTGGCATCTCCACTTTCTCTCAGAGGATCGCACGAAGGGCGGGCATGTCTTTGACGTGAGCATCCGCACGGGCATAGCGAGGGTGGACAAGGTCAGCAGCATGGAGCTCGATCTCCCCAAAGAAGCAGCATTCGACACCTACTCCCTCAAGCAGGACCTGCGAGACGAGATCAGGTCAGTGGAGTAAGGCATCGCATGCGGCTCGAGAGGGAGGCAAGGGCGCCGTCATGGGATTCGCCCTGCCAAGGTCCAGACTGCCAACAAAAGCGGGGCGCATTCGAGACACCGAGGCGGTGCGGCGATCTCTAGCTCGCTGCACCGCCTCTTTGCAATCAAACAATGTCTTGGCGACAGGACGCTCGCATGCTAGCGCTGCACCAGTCCCATCTGGCCGGGCTGGCCCATCTGTCCTGGCTGCATGTCGGCGCCGGACACGCCGCTCGTGTTGTTCAGCTCAAACTCGTTGGAGATGTAGAGGTTTCCGTCGTAGTCAACACCTGCCTCGCCACCGCCGTTTGAACTGCGAATTGTCGCGCTTCCCTCCACGAGGTTGATGTCGCCGTTTGAATCCATGCCGTCACCACGGCTGCTTATAGTCAAGTCGCCACCGGTCATGTTTATGGCGTAGTCAAGCTCATCCTCATACGCCGCATCCGCGTTTGCCGCGTTCACCGCGTCATCGGATGAGTTGATGTCGATGTCACCTCCAAAGATGTTTACGACCGTACCCTCAAGGCCTTCGGTGCTCTTGGTCACGTCGACAGTCGGGCCCTCCCCGGTCTCCCCATCGCCGATTGTCAGGATGCGATCGGAGTGGATCGCATCGTCTTCTGCCGAGATGGAAATGTCTCCGCTCAGGATGGTAAGGTCATAGTTTGCATTGATGCCATCGTTGGCAGCCGTAATGTCAAGCGTCGTACCGTCGATCACCAAGCTTGCTTCGTCACCTGTCTTGATGCCGTTCTTTGCATTGCCGTTGATCGTGAGGGTACCGTCACCCGTGAGATACACGTGCGAACCCGCCTTGACTTTGATGGCTGCACCGTCATAGGCATCCGCCACGGCCTCGTCGGTGGATTCCTCGTCTGCGGGGTCCTCGTTGTCCGTCAGGGTCACGTCGCCCGAGACGATAATCTTTACCTCCGCGTCCTTGTTTACGGAAAGAGTTGCCCCTGTGGTGCTGGTGAGGTCAAGGTCTTGCAATACCAGCACGACGCCCGTGGTGCCCTTCTTGACGATGATGTTGCCGTCAGTCGCGCTGCCGCTGACGACGTAGGTCCCCGACTCGGTAATCTTTATCTGGCTGTTTTCATTTGTCACGGCATAGTTGAGAGCGTTCGCCAAGTCGGCAACAAGGTCCCCCGCGGTGTTTTCCACCTCGCTTGTCACAACCTCGCTCGCGGAGCTCGTCGTGCCCGTCTCGCCCTGGCTTGGCTGCCCCATCTGGTCTTGTGTCGGATTCTGAGCGGTTCCTTGCTGGCTAGGCTGAGTGAGCCCTTGTTGCATGCCTTCCTGGGTATTTCCAGGCTGCTGCATGCTGGCTTGCTGGTTGCCGGGCTGCTGCACACCACCTCGCTGAGATGCATCCTGCGGACTGCTCGTCCATGGGTTTTGTTGCATGTAGTCGTCGTAGCCGGAGAACTGTCCCGCCTCACGTTGCTCAAACGAGCCGCCATTTCGCATAACGCGCGTGCCAGGCGCCGCCATCTCCATACCCGGCTGAAAGGAGAACGCTCCGCCGTTTACGACGACGTTGCCGGGAGCATTGCCACCCGTCTGCATCCCAAAGCCTCCGCCAATGAACGTGAAGTCTCCGTTGCCAAAGGTCATCTGGGCGTCGTTTGCGAAGAATCCCGGCTGATCGTTGCCCACGACCGTAAGGGCGCCTGGGCCTTCAAACGCCATGCTTACGTCACCCTGAATGGTTGCCCTGCAATTCTGCCCCGTGCCGGAGCTCATCACGCGATTGCTCGATCCTTCTGGCATCGAGATGGTAAGTGAGCTTCCGCTCTTTGCCCTAATCGCAGGGCCACCGTTGCCATCGATGGTCGCGTTGTCCAGGACCAGCGTTACGTCGCCGACCCCAGGATTCACCTCCACCGTTCCGCGCAGGTTTCCCGTGAGCACGTACGTACCGGGCCCGTTGATCTCAAGCCTTCCCGCATCCTGCACCGGCATCTGGTTTGCAGGCTGACCATCCGCTTCGTCCACAACCTCAATCGCAGCACGCCCGTCCGACGGAGCGAGCGTTTGTTCCATACCCGCTCGCACGGCCGCGCGTGCAGTACCCATGCCTCCGCCCAACGCAACGGCACTTGCCGGTGCAGCTGCCAGAGACCCAGCGAGAGCAACGGAAAGAATGGTGGCAGAAATCTTTTTCATGGTGACTCCTCCTTGTGTTTGGTTTCCTTCACCTACCTCAGACACGAGGCTCCACGTGCCCGCCATTCAACTCTCTCGCTCTCCTTATCTCTCGCATATAGGTTTATCTGGGCTGAAAAAAGTCATTTGACTCATGACCCGCTTGAAGGCTCCAGACTCCCACCCCACAGTGCCTCTGTTGCCATGCCAGCGTTTTATTCCTCGCGATGATTGATGTGCATTTGTTATCTTCGTCAATGAGGCCTAAGCTAGAACGCACAAGCACGCAAGACGGGAGACGCCATGAAACACATAAGCGCAAGAAGCTTGGCAGACGCTGGCTGCAGCGCCGATCTCATAGAGCGATGTGAGCAACACCTACACGAAGGAGATTCGGAGGCATGCCTGCGTGTGCTACGTGCGCACCGTTGCGACCTCGTGGAAGCCATGCACGAAGCACAACGCCCCATCGACGTGTGCGACTGGATCATCCGAGAGGTCGAGAAGCAATCCGCATAACGGACGCCATACTCTACCAGCCAGCTGATTGTCTCGCACGCTGCGACGGCACGAAGATCGACCGCGGGCGAAAATGGCAGCTTGTACACCACCCGCGTTCCATCGGTGCGGGGGTCATTCCGAGATAAAGAACGTCCTCGATACGAACTGCCGACAATGGAAGTGTACGCGATAGGAAGTGTTTCCGGACAAAATGTGTACACGGCAAATAAGCCCCGCACCGTGTACACTTCTCGTCCGAAACCGGTCCCTACCGCGCACACTCTCGTCGCAGTGCCCGCCCCCGTGTACACTTTCCGGCACGCAACGGTCCCTACCGCGCGCACATTTTAGCCTTAACGGCCGAGACGGCGCGCACCGTGCGCGCTTTCCGTCCCGAACGAGTGCCTACCGCGTACACAAAGGGGCCAGCATTGTACGCGGCAGGGGGCCTCCCGTGCCGGGAAGTGCGCGCGGCGGGGGTGCTTTTTGCCGTGTGCACTTTCCGTCCGGAAGCCCTCCCCACCGCGTACATTCTGGGCGCGGCGCCCGTGCGCCGTGCGCGCTTTCCGTCCGTAACGGGTCCCTGCCGTGTACATTCTGCGCGTGGCGCAGCCCCCCGTGTACGCTTTCCGTCCCGAACGGTTCCCTGCCGTGTACACATTGGGCACCAGACTGCCCCCGTGCACACTTTTTGGGACACCACTCAAAGAAATCGCTCAGACCCCCATCGACCGGGCGATGCGCCACACGGCGCACGGCCAATCTCGAGCTTGTACGCACCTGTTTCCAGCGCATGCAACCGGGCTTAGAAACAGTTCCCTAGCCTATGACTACCTCGGCCCTGCTGCCATGTGGACTTGACTTTACCTCTATGCGGCTGTCTATGCGCTTTTCCAGCTCTTCCACGTGGCTGATGATCGCCACCAAGCAATCACCTGACGCAAGCTCGGAAAGCACGTGCATGACCTGCTCCAACGACTCTGGGTCGAGCGAGCCAAAGCCCTCGTCGATGAATACGGTATCCAAGTGCATGCCACCTGCTCGCTGCTGCGCATAGTCAGACAAGCCCAACGCCAGCGACAGCGACGCCTCGAAGGACTCGCCACCCGAAAGTGACGACACCGGGCGCCGCTTACCGGTAGAGTAGTCTATGACATCGAGCGAGAGGCCACCCTTGCCACGACCATCGCCTTCAGAGTTGCGCACGAGCTGATAATGACCGGCCGACATGACGGAGAGGCGGCGATTTGCGCAGATGACGATCTGGTCAAAATAGAACCCGAGCACATAGCGCTCAAACGATATGCGACTTATGCCGCTCGCTTGTCCGCGTGCCACATGCGACACGCGCTCTGCCGCCGCAACCATCCGTTCCCTCTGGGGAAGCACGTTGGATATCTCCTTCATTTCCTGAACCGTACGTGTGTTGAGACTGACGCGCGCCTGGGTTGAACGCAGCTCCTTCTCGGCGTTCTTCTCCGCGCTTTGCGCAAGCATGAGCGCTTTCTTCTCCCTGCTCGTTCCCGGAGCGTCGTCACCCTCATGGACACCGAGTTCCTCGAGTCTCGCACGTCTCTCTTCCAGCACCGAAGTCGCAGACGCTTGGTCCGCACATGCCTTCTGATATGCCGCACGCGCTGCCGTGAGCTCGGTCTCCATTTCCACGCGCTGCTTGGCGAGCGACTGGCGCTCTTTGTCGGCCTCATCTCGAGAACCAAACTGAAGACTTGATGCCACCTCGTCTACGCGCGTCTGGGCTGAGGCAGCGTCGGCAAAAGCAACCTCGCAGGAACCGGCAAGCGTCACG
>CACXZL010000150.1 GCA_902772085.1 uncultured Coriobacteriaceae bacterium
CAGGTAGGCGAGGTTCTCGCGGAAGATACGCGCGGCGAGGTCGTCTTCGTTTGCGAACTTGTTCTTGCCTGCGTTTACCGTGTCGCCCGCAATCGTAGCGGACTTTCCGTCGTCTTGGATCTCGCCTGCCCAAGGGTTCAGAAGCGAGCTGGTCTGGCTGTCGTGCGCGTGACCCCTCAGCATGCGCGCATAGGAAATCTGCACGAGATCTTCGTGTATGCAGTCGCCCATGCCTATCTTTTTCAAGATGGGTGAGGTTGCGTTTGTCCACGAGGATGTCGCCTTTCCCTACGGTTTAAAAACACGTATAGGAATTACATGCTTTTGTGCGATATTGTTCGAACCAGATGCGCTCTCTTTTTGAGCTTGATGTGCCTCATCCCCTTCGGCGTGTCCGCTCGCGTGGACGCTGCCAAGAAAGACATCGAGTTTGGCTCATGACAAAAGCCCTTTTGCCACTGCCACTATCTGACGCTGGCGCCGAAGGGCGACAGAGCGAGCTTGGCTATCTTGAAGAACTGCTTCCCAAAGGGGATGCCGACGACCGTGACGCACCAAAGGCACCCGATCAGGAAGTTGCCCAAAGCCATCCACCTACGACCGGCGATTTCGCAATACACGTCTTTAGACGCTGCGGCCTCCGCTATAATCGCGTTGTTCCGCATGCTGCGCACGATGCTTTATTGCGCACACTCTCGGTATGCGCGCAACGAGCGAATCAAGAAGAGGGAAGAAGGGAACGACATGACAAACATCACCAGGCGCAAGTTTATCGGCGCCGGCGCGGCAGCTGCGATGGCAGCGGCACTTGCAGGCTGCTCCTCAAGCTCGGGAAGCACGGCAAGCGGTACTGAGTCTACTTCGGCACCCGCGTCATCGACCTCTGCGGCATCGTCCACCGCCGAGTCGGGCAGCAACGACGGCACCATGTCGCTCGTCATCATCAGGCACGGGGAGAGCGAGTGGAACAAACAAAACCTCTTCACCGGATGGACCGACGTCGACCTGTCCGATGAGGGTCGCACGGAAGCCGCCGAGGGCGGGAAGGCCCTCGCCACAGAGAACCTCGACTTCGACCTCTGCTACACGAGCTACCTGAAGCGGGCCATCTACACGCTGGACATCGTGCTCAAGGAGATCGACCGCTCCTGGCTCCCCGTCGTGAAGAGCTGGAAACTCAACGAGCGCCACTACGGCGCGCTTCAGGGCCTAAACAAGTCCGAGACGGCGGAAAAGTACGGCGAGGAGCAGGTACAAATCTGGCGCCGCAGCTACGACGTGCGACCTCCAGCGCTTGAGGAGGGTGACGAGCGCGACGCCCACCTGTCACCCGCATACCGCGACGTGGACCCGGCAGACATACCCATGCACGAGTGCCTGAAGGACACCATAGATCGAGCCTGGCCCTATTTCGAGAGCGAGATCCTGCCCCAGATGAGGGCGGGCAAGCGAGTACTCATCGCAGCACACGGCAACTCACTGCGCGCACTCGTCATGAAGTTCGAGAAGTTGAGCGAGGAGGAGATCGTGGAGCTCAACATCCCGACCGCGATACCGATCGTCTACAAGTTCGACCAGGAGATGAACGTGCTCGAGAAGCGCTACATAGGCGATCCCGCCGTCATCGAGGAGAAGGTAAACAAGGTCGCCAACCAAGGCAAGGCGAAGTAGGCGCACAGTGCGGGATTGCAGCCGGTTCTGTCAGCCGATGCCGCGGGTCGCGACGATCGCGTGGTCGGTCTTGACGCGTCGCCAAGGTGCGCAGCGTCAGGTTCCGACAAACTCATCCGCACGGTGGTCAAAGCGAGCAAACATCATCGGCCCAATGGCAAAGGGACCGCTCCCCTTTGCCATCTAGCCCGCGACCGTACGCAAGGTATAATGGCACCGCACTTGTTCAATGGCGCAGCACTTGTTTGCAAGCATCATCTGGAGGGAGGCCACATGAACGCCTACGACTTCGATGGAACCATCTATCATTCAAACTGCACCGTGGGCTTTGGTCTCTGGTGCCTGAGACGTCATCCGAGTCTGATCTTCACCTTCGGAATCAGAGTCAACTGGTACTTCATACTATACAAGCTCGGAAAGATTCCCAACTACCGCATGCAGCGAGAGCTCTTCAGATACCTCACCATGATCGATGACTTCGACGAACAGATCGAGAAGTACTGGGACGTACACGAAAACGAGATATCCACCTGGTACCTCAAGCAGAAGCGTCCGGACGACCTCATCATGAGCTCGTCGCCGACATGCATCATCGCCCCGATTGCGCGGCGGCTCGGCGTGAACTACGTGGCGACCGACTACGACCGTGAGCTCGGCGTGCTCCTCGACAATCTCATGTACGCACGGGAGAAGGCGCGCTACATCATCGAGCACGGCTTCCCCGTCATCGAGCACTTCTACTCGGACTCGCTCTCAGACACCCCGCTCGCGCTCTGCGCGGAGAACGCCCACCTGGTCAAGAACAGAGGAACCACCGTCGTCGACTGGCCTGCTTTGGACCCAAAGACGAGAGCGAAGGTGAAGAAGGAGATCGACACTGGCTGGTCGATCCACCTCAGCGAAAAGATATAGTGCTTCGAGCTTGTTCGGTTTGGGACTGCGTACCGTGGCCTCACGGTCAGCAAACCTGCCCTCAGCCCTTGTTGCGCCTGCATGCGATTCGGAGATGGCGGCGCAATCATCCATTGCGTGACAACGCCAGCCTTTGTTTCTAAACTGCTCTCATGAATCGAGACGAAAGGGGTTGTCATGAGCGTTGGCAAGACGATTCAGGACGCACGAAAGAAGGCCGGACTCACACAGGAACAGCTCGCCGCGAAGGTATACGTGACACGGCAGGCCGTGAGCCGTTGGGAGAACGGGGACAGCGAGCCCAGCATCGACATGAGGAAGCTGCTCGCAAGCGTGCTGGACATGCCCGTGACCAGCTTGTTTGACCTGCCCGACGCCCCCGCGTGCCAATGCTGCGGCACGCCCTTCGACGTTCCAAACATGCCCTTCGGAACAAACGCGGACGGCACAGAAAACCCCGACTACTGTGGATGGTGTTATCGAGACGGTGAGTTCACAAGCGCCGGACTCGACGAGATCATCGAACGCAACGTACCCTACCTCATGCAGGCGACCGGCTACACGGCTGAGGAAGCGGTCTCGTTCATGGGCGCTCTCCTGCCGACGCTCAAGCGATGGAGCGGCATGGAGAATCGCAACGTGGCGGCAAATCTCAAAAGGAGCTCCTTCTACGTGTGCCCCGAGTGCGGCAACGTCGTGTGGTCGACGGGGGAGGCAGGGGTCAACTGCTGTGGGAAGGCGCTCGAGCCACTCGCAGCAAAGAAGAACGTCGGCATCCTCGATGCTTCCGTAGATGTGGCGGAAGGGTTCCAGCGCGTACACATAGTCCATCCCATGACCAAGAAGGACCATCTTCTGTTCATCGCGGCCGTCGGTGACGACCTCGTCCGCGTCAAGCGGCTCTACCCCGAGCAGGAGGCTCGCGCCGAGTTCTGGCTGCAGGGCCCGTGCAAGCTGTATGCCTATGGAAAGGGCTGCGGTCTTGTTGAGCTTTGACGGAAGGTCTCTCATGTCTCCCGTCGTCATCATTGATCGCCGCGTCAAACACGCACACGGCATTCGGGCAGCGTTGCAGTGAGCCCTTCGTTGTCCATAAGAAGCGTCGTGGCATCATTCACGTCGAGGAGGATGACTTTCCGCGCCTCGCGTGTGAGCTGACCTTGACGTCGGCTCGCACGCCTGAGACCGTGCACGATCATGCCGCTCCGCCTCACGCCGCGCATCCCATGCAACGCGACTCGGATTCCCTCCAGGTGGTGCGGCCAGTCGCTCTTCTTGTCCGTTTTTGCACACGCACCGCCCCGCCGTGTGTCTTTACGGACACGAACGAGCCGATTCGACCGCCGGGATGTCCGTTTTTGCACACGCCACTCCTGTGCGCGCGTTTTTCCGGACACGAACGAGCCGATTCGACCGCAGAGGCGTCCGTTTTTGCACACGCACCGCCCCGCGGTCCCCGGCGCCGGATGACTCGTGTGGGACCACCAGAGCCGCCCGTTATTTCAGTGACGGCTCCTTACGAGCGCCGAGCCAAGTCAGACCCACCAGTCTTTTGGCCATGGGCGGCGACAATTCTTGACAAAACACCGCAAGAGTCCACTTATGGACGGACGGGCTTGTTCGTGTGTGGCGCAGTACGACGCGCGCTCATACAATGGAGCCAGTTCACGACCATAGGAGGCACACATGAGCGTACAAATTCGCCGCAGCGCACACGGCCAGGCAATGCCCAGGGAGACGGTAGCCCTTCCCAAGGAGGCCTTTGGCCCATCCGACAAGACCACCGTCTACTGGCTCGGCAACGCAGGCTTCCTGCTCAACAGCCGCGGTACCACCATCCTCTGCGATCCCCTGCTCGTAGGCTTCGACATGCCCGTCCTCGTGGAGCCTCCCATCCTTCCCGAGGACGTGCCCGCCTTTGACGCACTGCTCTACACCCACATCGACAACGACCACTTCGCCCGCGAGACCCTTGCCGGGATCAAGGACAAGGCCGGCGAGGTTCATGCGTCCCATTACGTGGCACAGGTGGCACGCGACGAGGAGCACGTAGCGGGCGCGACGGGACACGACATCGGCGAGCGCTTCTGCATCGGCGACGTGGACGTGACCCTCACCCCCACATGGCACAACTGGCAAGAGCACATGACCAGCGAGAAGTACCAGCACCGCACGTGGGAGCGCAAGGAGTACTGCGGGTACTGGTTCGACACGCCCGACGGCTCCATCTGGCTGCCCAGTGACAGCCGTCCGCTGCCCGAGTTCCTGGAGTGGGAGACCGCACCGGACATGATGCTCTTTGACTTCGCGGACAACATCTGGCACATCGGCTTCGCCGGTGCAGTGGAGCTGGCAAACCACTATCCCGAGTCTGAACTGCTACTCATTCACTGGGGCTGCGTGGACGCTCCAGAGTACACGCCCTTCAACGGCGATCCCGAGCGGCTCGAGGCAGCCGTCAAGAACCCCGAGCGCGTGCATGCCCTCGCGCTGGGCGAAGGTCTCTCCCTGTAGCATCCATCTAGCAAGGAGGTGTCACCGCACCTCCTTTTATATTTGAACGAGAAAAGGACCGAAAATGTCAAAGACGTTGGTAGCGTATTTCAGCGCAAGCGGAACGACCGCGAGGGTGGCTAAGGATTTGGCAGAGGCCATCGACGCAGACGTATACGAAATCAAACCCAAGACGCCCTACACGCGCGCCGACCTGAACTGGCAAGACAAGGGCAGCCGCACTACCAAGGAAATGAACGACGAGTCCTGCCGCCCCGCTATCGCCGGCGTGGTGGAACAGATGACGGCCTATGACACGGTGTTCGTGGGCTTTCCCGTGTGGTGGTACGTGGAACCACGCATCATCGACACGTTCCTCGAGGCCTATGACTTCTCAGGCAAGACGGTGATCCCTTTTCTCAGGCAAGACGGTGATCCCTTTTGCCACAAGCGGCGGCAGCGGACTGGGCAAAGCACCACAGCGCATGCAGACGCTGGCGCCGGGAGCTCACGTGGTCACTGGCGGCACGCTCAATGGCCGTCCCTCGAAGGTGCAGCTTGCCAGCTGGGCGGAAGGTGCGCTGCGATGAAAGCCCTGGTGCTGCAGGCAAGCCCAAACGTGAAAGGCTCCACCGCACTTCTCGTCGACGAGTTTTGCCAAGGGGCACGCACGGCAGGTCATCGCGTCGAGC
Organism: uncultured Coriobacteriaceae bacterium; assembly: GCA_902772085.1. GTDB lineage: Bacteria > Actinomycetota > Coriobacteriia > Coriobacteriales > Atopobiaceae > RUG440. The sequence goes on from CACXZL010000150.1 coordinate 5,769, forward strand.
G
>CACXZL010000151.1 GCA_902772085.1 uncultured Coriobacteriaceae bacterium
CGGCGCGGGCTCGCCGATAATCTACTCGACGGGCGACATCAGCGTAACCGACACTAAGGGCACTGCCAACGGCGCGCAGATTGCCGTAGTCGAGGGCAAGAACTCCGCGACCGTCACGTCCTCAGATCTCAGCTGCAGCGGTACAGGCAACCGCGGAGACGTAGACCGGGCGGGCGTTATGATTTACCAGAGTATGTCGGGCGACGCCGATACAGGCACGGGCAGCTTTACCGCGACCGACTCCACCCTGACAGTCAGCTCCGACTCGGCTCAATACAAAACCGCGCCGATGTTCTTTGTAACGAACACCAACGCGGTGATTAATCTAGAAAACACTAAGCTCAGCTTCGGAAGCGGAATTCTTTTAAGCGCGAAGGGCACTGACGAATGGGGGGACTGGTTCGTCGTCTACCAGGACGTCGAGCTTGCGGAGCGGCCGAGCTTCGAGGCCAAGTCGAGCCTGATCGTCTACGACGGTGCCACGCTCACCTGCAACAAGGGCATAGAGGTTCCCAGGGCGGGTTCCCTTACCATATATGGGCAGAAAGACCAATCGGGAGCGATCGTAGCCGATGCGCGCTTTCTCGGCGCAACCGCGGGCATTGGCTCGAGCGATGGACGGACAGCCGGAGAGATAACGATAAACGGTGCACACGTCCAAGCCGCCGGAGGAAAAGAGGGTGCGGGCATCGGATGCGGTGGAAACCAGGCTGCAAATCTACATGACAACGTGTCGGGACCCTTCACCCTCAACAGGGGCAACGTGTCGGCATCCGGAGGCTGGAAAGGGGCGGGCGTGGGCCACGGACTGGCGAACTACGACGGGTCGGGAAGCGACCGAACGGTTTCCGAATGGTCGTCGGGCTTCCACATATACATTCACGGGGGGCAACTTGTTGCCGTCGGAGGCGAGGATGGCCCAGGCTTGGGGACCACCAATGACGCTGGATTCACGCTGCGCGTGGACGGGGGCGAGGTTCTTGCCATGGGCGGCACCGGCGGCGCGGGCATCGGATCGGCGGGTGGCTACGTCTGCTACGACGAATCGAACCTGACGTTCGCGGGCGGCACGGTAAGGGCCATCGGTGGGACGCACATGGTTGGCATCGGCTGCATGGACCGGAACTTCAAAAGTTACTACGGCGGCAACAAGATAGTGTTCTCGGGCGGGGTCGTCGAGGCTATCAAGGGTTCATATAGTCCTGCGCCTTTGGGCGGCAAGTACGAGGCGTCTTGGCAGGACACCATGCTCTTGGCGGGTTCTTCGGAAAGAGACGCCCAGAGGGTACCGGCGCAGGATCGTTGGAGCGCCATGAGGGAGTCTTACTACGAGTACGTGCGCGTGGAGCCCTGCGATCATATGGATGCCGTGGCAGTGTACGACTCGCGAGGATTGTGGCGCTTGGATTGCGCGTGGTGCCAGCGCGAGGGGATGGGCTCAGGGTATCCGATCCACTACGAGCCGGGCGAGGGCACGGGCACGATGAAGGATGACTTCGTAACGAGCTACGCGGGGCACAGCGTGTCGTTCAAGCTGCCCAAGACCACCACCTTCGTGCCGCCCGAGGGCAAGGAGCTCGCCGGATGGAGGATGGGGGGCGATCTGTACGAACCAGGCGCCACGATTCAGGTCAGCGGTTCCGTGACGGTGGAGGCCGTGTGGAAGGCGGCGGGGTCGAGCACGACGCCCGGCGACGTTGCCGTCCCTGCGCATGTCACGGCGACCTTCGGCCAGAGGCTCTCCGAGGTGGGGCTTCCCAACCCCGAGGGCAACGCGGACGGCCTTTGGGCGTGGGACGACCCGACGCAAATGGTCGGCGATGTGGGGGAGCGCAGCTTCAAGGCGACCTTCACGCCGGTCGACATGGTCGGCCATGGATCCGTGGCGAGCGTGGACGTGCCCGTGACGGTCAACAAGGCCGCAAATCCCGCCGCCGCGGGTGGCAGGGTGGCCGTTCGGCGCGGCGGGGAGTCCGTCGACCTGTCTGGGTGCGTGGAGGCGTGCGGGGCAGAGGGCGGCGTCTCCTACCGCATCGCCGGCGACGCGCTCGGGTGTACGCTCGAGGGATCAGTGCTCGCGTCTGGATCCGAGCTCGGGACGCTGACCGTCGAGGTGACGGTTGCCGAGGACAGGAATCGCCTGGCATCCGCGCCGATGGCCATCGAGGTGGAGGTCACGGACAAGGAGACGCAGGCGCTCGCCTTCGGGGGAGGGCTCGTCTCCGCGACGTATGGCGACGGGCCGCTCTCGAACCCGCTCTCCGGGGCCAGGAGCGCCGTGACCTACGCGAGCAGCGACCCTTCCGTCGCGGAAGTCGCGGTTGACGGGGCGGTGACGGTCGTGGGCGCCGGGAGGACCGTCATCACGGCGACTGCCGAGGGGACCGACGAGGTGGCTGGAGCGAGCGCCTTCTACGTTCTCGAAGTCGGCAAGGCGCCTTGCACCGTGACGGCGCCAGTGGCGGTGGGCGACCTCGTTGCCGACGGCGAGGCGCGGGAGCTCGTGACTGGAGGCTCGGCCGAGGGCGGCAGGATGCAGTACGCGCTTGGTGCCGAGTCGGGGCCATCGCAGGCGTACGGAGATTCCGTGCCGACTGCCACGGAGGCCGGCACCTACCACGTGTGGTACTGCGCGAAGGGCGACGGCAATCACCTCGACACTGCTCCGGCGCGCGTCGACACGGTGATCGCCGCATCGCCGCTCGACCCCCTGCCCGAAGATGAGCCGTCGCAAGTCGACCCGTCGCCTGAAGATCCGTCGCCCGTTGTCGTCGGGCCGCTCTTGCTCGCGGGCGACTGCCATCTGCAGACGCTCGGCGACGTTGCCGCCACCGCGTCAGGCGTGGGCGTGCTGCTTGGCACCACCGGTCAGGCCAGGCGCCTGGAGGCGCTGGTCCTGACCCTTCCCGATGGAGTCGTGGGCTCGATCGAGTACCGCTCGCATTTGCAGAGCACTGGTTGGGAGCGGGATTGGGTTGCTGACGGAACGGTATCCGGCACGGTGGGGGAGGCTCGCAGGGTCGAGGCCGTGCAGGTGAGGCTCTCCGGCGTGGTGGCCGAGACCCACAGCGTGTGGTATCGCGTACACAGCCAGACCTGGGGCTGGCTCGGCTGGGCCCACGACGGCCAGGCGGCCGGTACCGCCGGGCAGGCCAAGCGTGCCGAGGCCGTGGAGGTGCGGGTCCTGCCGAAGGGCCAGGTCCCTGAGGGGTATGCCGGGGGACGACGTCTCGACGGGTACGCCGAGGGCCAGTACCCAGGCAGATACGCCGGGTGCCAGGCGTCCTACGTGGGCGCCGCGGTGGGTGCCGCGCACCTACAGGGGACCGGTTGGACGAGGTGGGGCGAGTCACTTGCCTTCGGCACCACCGGCCAGGCTCGCCGTCTGGAGGCCATCCGCTTCGCGCTGGCAAACCAGCCCTTGACCGGCGGCATCGAGTACGCTGCACACGTGCAGGGAATCGGCTGGCAGGAAGCCGCTTCCGACGGGGCCGTCGCCGGCACGACCGGAGAGTCCCGCCGCATGGAGGCCGTGCGCGTCTCCCTTACCGGCGAGATGGCGGCTGTATACTCGGTGTGGTACCGCGTGCACAGCCAGACCTGGGGCTGGCTTGGCTGGGCTCACGACGGCGAGGACGCCGGCACGACCGGCCTCGCCAAGCGCGCCGAGGCCATCGAGGTCCAGGTCCTACCGGCCGGTCAGGTCCCCGCAGGCTACGACCCGGACGTCGACGCCTGCGTGGTCGGTCTGTAGCGTTGCAACGGAAAGGGCTGAGTCCTTCGGTGCTTTGGGAAGGGACCGAGCCCCTTTGACGCATAGGGAAGAGGCTGGGTCCCTCGCGAGACTTATGCCGAAGGTGACACGACCCAGAAACTTGGCCATATCGTCGATTTCGAGGAGAAGACGGATTGGCGCGAATTCTCTGAAAAGGAAAAGCTGACCACGGAGAATGCGATCTTGCTCGTTGGCCTGCTTTATTCGATGTGCAAGGTAAAGCTGGTATTAAAGGGGCAGGACAAGGACGAGCTGAACAGGGTAAATATATATGCCGTAAATGCGGGAATCTGAGAAGCGGACAAGGTCTTGTCGGATATTGGAAGCGCAATTTAGTTAGGAGAATGATATGTATTTGAACGGGCTTTCCGTAGCGGAGAAAGCGGCTTTCGTCAGCCTGGCATTCAGAGCCTCCGAGGCGAACGGGGTCGTTGCCGACGAGGAACGTGCGATGTACGTCTCGGCGAAGGCCTTCCAGAACCGATACATCTCGCCCCTTTGGAATGTCCGCTCATTTCGTGGTATTATTTGAATGGATAAGTGTGCCATGACGAGTGGCGGGCGCGGAGGACGAGCCGGTTCGGGAGTCCTCGGCAGGTGTGTTAGTATCACGCATTATCTATACGAGAGGGGGTCGACAGGGATGGCCCAGCGTACGAGCCGCAGGCAGGATTGCCGTGCCCTTTCTCTACTCCGCATGGTTCCATCAATCAGGCCGAGCAGGGGGTCACTTCATCCCCTCGTCAGGCTTTTTGCGTCCCGCGGGGGCGGTTGGCGGGCAGCCGACGCCGCCTCAGCGTTGAACGTGAGTTCGGAAAGGGGGAAAGGAAGATGAGACATAGCATCAAGCGCGCCTTGGCGCTCGCACTGAGCGTCCTGCTCGCGACGGGCAACCCGGGGTTCACGGCTTTTGCCGAGGGCCTCGCGCCTGGCCAGGAGGGCGCCGTCCTTGTCGAAGAGGGGGGACCGCTCGCTCCAGAGGGCCGGGCGGGGAGACCAGCCGACGGCCAAGCGGAGGGACCTGTCGAGGTCCTGCCAGAGCAACCCGCCGAAGGCCAAGCGGAGGGACCGCTCGCCGTGGAGGTCGTGCAGGAGCCCGTGGCGGAGGCGCAGGGTGAGGCTGCCAGCGCGTCCGACGTCGCGCCGGAGGGCACCGAGGCGGGGCAAGCGACCTCCGAGCGGTCCGCGACCGTGGACGACGTGGTGCTCACTGCGGCGGACGACAACACCGGCGCCATCGCGCTGAGCACCGCCTTGCTGATCAACGGCGCCAACAAGTCCGCCTACGAGGGACGTACCATCACGGGCACGGTACCCAGCGATCAGGAGACGGGGATCATCTCTGACGTGCATTTCGACGGCGCCGTCGTCGTGGACGGCATCGACCTGAACCTGACCGTCGATGGCCTCAACGCGGACTATTCGGAGCGGAACGCCACGGTTTCGGGCATCTCCCTCGTCAACGGCGCGACGCTTCACCTGACCGTGAGGGGTGAGAACACCCTGAAGGCCGGCTACGGCGGCGCGGGCATCTCCGTTCCGGCGGGCTGCACGCTGGAGATCACATCCGCCAGCACCGGCACGCTCAACGCGACCGGCGGCAGAAACTTCGGCGGCGGCGCGGGCATCGGCTCCATCGGCAACGGCAACAACACGCGATACTATATGCTCTATTACCGCAGCCTAGGCAGCATCATCGTCAACGGTGCCACCATCAA
>CACXZL010000152.1 GCA_902772085.1 uncultured Coriobacteriaceae bacterium
ACGCGTCGGCGAGACGGCCGACACGGTGGAGGAGCACCTCTGCCCCGTCACCCAAGGCCAGAAGACCCAACTGCTCCAGGAGCTTATTCGCACGGGCGGTGCCGAGCAGGGAGGGGACATCGAGCGCGTGCTCGTGTTTTGCCGCACGAAGCAGCGTGTGGATGACGTATGTCGTACGCTCAAGCAGACGGGCTTCAGCGTGGAGCTCATGCATTCAGACCGTCCGCAGAAGCTGCGCGAACGCGCGCTCGAGCGCTTCCGCACGGGCGCTTGTCGGATCCTCGTGGCTACCGACGTGATGAGCCGGGGCATCGACGTAAGCGGCATCGATGCCGTCGTGAACTTCGACGTGCCGCTCGACCCCGAAGACTACGTGCATCGCGTCGGCCGTACGGGCAGGGCCGGGGCAACTGGCCATGCCTATACCTTCGTCGCCCCCGACGAGATCAGCCCACTGCGGGAAATCGAGTACTTCACCGGCAAGCTCATACCCACGTGGGATCTTCCGGGCTTCGCGTACGACGACGGGCGCATCGTGCCTGGAACGACGCGCTCCACGGCGAAGCCCAAGCGCACGATGTTTAGCGGCATGAAGGCTCGCGGCCGAGGGATGGCGGGCGGACGCTACGGCAGACACTACTGATCGGGGCGCATATGAGGCAAACAAGACCCTACCCACAGCTCATCGTATCTCGCAAGGCGGCCAAGGCCTTGAAGTCAGGACACCCATGGGTCTATGCCAGCGAGGTCCTGAAAGCCGACGAGGTGGAAAACGGCGACATTGTGGACCTCTTCGAGGACAGTGGCACGTGGCAAGGGGCGGCACTCATCTCCACACAAAGCACCATCCGTGCGCGCGTGATATCGCGCAACGCAAACGATACCTTTGACGAGGCGTTTTGGCGAAGGCGCCTCCAGTGGGCATGGCAGCATCGCGTGGCCACGCTTGGCATGCGCACGCTCTGCGGGGCAGAGCCAGACACCACCTGCTGCAGGGTGCTCTTTTCCGAGGCGGACGGCGTACCAGGACTGGTGGTAGACAAGTACGAAGACGTGCTCGTGGCACAAGTCGGCACCGTCGGTATGGAACGACTGCGGCCTTTGCTCTATCGCCTGCTCCTCGACGTGCTTCGCGAGGATGGCTACGAGATTGCAGGCATCTACGAGAGAAACGACGGAACCGTGCGCGACAAGGAGGGGCTTGAGCGCTATAAGGGCTGGTGGGACGGCTCTGGCTCCGTCGACACCCGTCTCACCGTACGCGAGAACGGGCTGCGCTACGGGCTTGACCTGGAAAACAGCCAGAAGACGGGGTTCTTCTTGGATCAGAAGTACAACCGCCGTGCGGTGCGTGACCTCGCGATGGGCAGACGCGTCCTCGACTGCTTCTGCCACGTGGGACCGTTTGGCCTCAATGCACTTGCCGGCGGGGCAGAGTTCGTACGGTTCGTCGACGTGAGCAAGACGGCGCTCGAACTTGCCGAGCAAAACACCCGGCTCAACGGCTTTTCCATTGAGAGACCTGAAGCACAGGCCGCGTTCAGCTGCGCCGACGTCCTCGAATACCTGCCAAGTCTGCGCAACGGGCAGCGCATGCGTGACGAGGGCGGACCCTTCGACCTGATCGTACTCGACCCTCCCGCCTTTACGAAGAGCAGCTCTACCGTACGAAACGCCGCCCGCGGCTACCGAGACATAAACGCAACCGCCCTGCGGCTCCTGCCGCGCGGAGGGTATCTTGCCACCTGCAGCTGCTCGCAGCACATGACGCGCGACTTGCTCGCCTCGGCCATCGCCGAGGCGGCCCATAGCGTCAATCGCCAGCTCAAGCAGGTCGAGGAGCGCCAGCAAGCCCCCGACCATCCCATCCTCTGGGGCTTTCCCCAGAGCCACTACCTGGACTTCTTCGTTTTCCAGGTGGTCTAGACGCATGACGGCAATCGGAATGCTGAAAGGCGCCTAGCTCCTTTCGGCATGTTTCGCTTGCCGGCGTGCACGGAAAAAGCGACGCAGCTCCTCGGCACACTCGTCCGCAAGCACGCCTGGCTCCACCGCAAACTCGTGGTTTAGCCGCTCGTCGTGGCTCACGTCGTAGAGGGTGCCGAGCGCCCCTCCTTTGGGGTCGCTCGCCCCATAGACGCATCTGTCGATACGGGAATTCACCATGAGGCCAGCGCACATGAGGCACGGCTCAAGCGTCACATAGACCGTACAGCCCGTAAGCCGCCAGCGATCCAACGCTCGCGAGGCCTCCACCAACGCCGAGAACTCCGCGTGCGCGCTGGGATCGCGATCCGTCTCACGCCTGTTGTGCGCATGTGCCACCACTTCGCCGTCGCACACCACAACCGCGCCGATTGGCACCTCGCCCTCACGCGCAGCCGCACGAGCTTCTTCGAGCGCAAGCCGCATGAAGGCCTCGTCCTCGATGCGCTGCCCATCCGCCTCATTGCACGACGAGGTCTCTTCTTCACCCATCATGCAAATCCTTTGTCGTCGCGCAGCGGACCCGCCCCACCGTCGGCTGCCACAGTGGCAAGCGTATCCGCCCGCTCGTTGAGCGCGTGACCGGCATGGCCCTTCACCCACACCCAGTGTACGTCGTGCGGCTCCATGGCGGCAATGAGTCGCTTCCAAAGGTCGGGGTTCTTCACCGGCTTCTTGCCAGCCGTCACCCAACCCTTTCGCTGCCAGCCCTCCACCCAGTGCTTGTTGAACGCATTCACCACATACTGTGAGTCCGAGTGCAGCTCCACCTCGCAGGGTCTGCGCAGAGCTTCGAGCGCCACGATGGCACCCATGAGCTCCATGCGGTTGTTTGTCGTGCGGCGATAACCGGCATTGAATTCCTTGCGATGCTCCACGCCGTCCGGCCCCACATATGAAAGGATGGCGCCATAGCCACCCGGGCCAGGATTGCCACGCGACGATCCGTCCGTATAGGCCACTACTTTCATGAGTCCTGCTTCCACCTTACTTGGCCTCCGCCCAGTTGCTGCCCACCGACACGTCCGCCACCAACGGCACGCGCAGCTCGCACACGCCCTCCATCGTCTCGCGCACGAGCGCCGCGAGCGCATCGAGCTCGGATTCCTCCACTTCGAAGTCCAGCTCGTCGTGAATCTGGAGCACGAGTTTTGCACGCAGGCCCTCGCTGCGCAGGCGCTCCGCCACGCGGATCATGGCAATCTTTATGATGTCGGCCGCCGTGCCCTGCATGGGATGGTTCATGGCCGTGCGCTCGCCAAACGAACGAAGCTGATAGTTGCGTGAGGTTATGTCTTTGATGTGGCGCTTGCGACCGTACATCGTGCTCACGTAGCCATGTTCGCGTGCAAACCTCACCTGTGCGTCCAAGAATTCGCGCACGCCAGGATAGACCTCAAAGTAACGGTCTATCATGTCCTGAGCCTCCTTGCGGCCAATCTTGAGCGACGTGGAGAGCCCGTACGCCTGCTGCCCATAGACGATGCCGAAGTTCACCGCTTTCGCTCGACTACGAAGTGCCGGGGTGACCTCGCTTACCGGCACGTCAAAGACGCGCGCCGCCGTCGCCGCATGGAAGTCCTCGCCTTCGTTGAACGCGCGCACCAGATGCTCGTCGGCAGACAGATGCGCCAGAAGGCGCAGCTCGATCTGCGAATAATCGCAGGCGAGGAAGACGCTGCCCTCGGGTACGGTAAAGGCAGTGCGTACGCGATGCCCCAGCTGCGAGCGGGTCGGGATGTTTTGCAGATTGGGATCGGAGCTCGAAAGACGCCCCGTCGCAGCCACCGTCTGGTTCAACGTGGTGTGGATGCGTCCATCCTTGCGTATGAGCTCAGGCAGGGCATCCAAGTAGGTGGACTTTATCTTTGCGCGCTCACGATAATCGAGCACGTCGGCAACGATAGGACTCTGCATGCCGAGCTCCTCGAGTACCTTTGCGTTTGTGGAATAATACCCACGCTTCGTCTTCTTCAGTCCATATGCGGGGAGCTTCAACACGTCGAAGAGCACGTGCGAGAGCTGCATGGGCGAGTCTATGTTGAACTCCTCCCCCGCCGCCGCATGTATGCGCTCCTCCATGTCGGCAATCTCCGCGCCAAGCTCGTCCGACTGCTCGCGAAGCTTCGCCGGATCCGCGAAGAGGCCCGTGCGCTCCATGCTCGCGAGCACCGCCACAAGCGGCATCTCGATCGACTGGAAAAGCTCGAGCGATTCGTCCTTCTCTAGCTTGGCGTACAGGATCGGCTGAAGGATCCTGGCCCCGTAGGCCTCGAGCGCAGCAGCGGGCACCTTGTCCGTCGGCTCGGGCAGCGCGCCTGAGGTAAGTGACTCCACAAGCTCGGCCACGCCATACGAGGTACGATCCGACTCCAGCAGATAGTCCGCTATCCCCACGTCGAAGATCCTCTGTGAATCGAGCTCGCTCGCATCTGCAAGAGCCCCTTCGGCAGAGTCCATGGGATACACCGCATGGAAGACTGTCTTCACATCACCGGCAACCATGCGCCCCTCGCGTATGATTTGCACGAGCGCAACCGAAGCCACAGGACTCTGAAGCCTCAGAAGAACGTCGTCGGTAGAGACCCAGAGCGTGAACGCATCCTCTTGGGCATCTGCGCCAAAGTCGAGCGCAAGCTGCGGCTTTCCACCCGCATCTCCCCCGCGCTCCACCGCCACGCCCATCCAGGCATCCGAGCCGAGCGCCGACGCGAGCGCGGCCAAGGCGGCATCGCCCTCCGTGGGCTCGGGAATCTCCATGCTCGGAGAAGCAGGAGCAGACCCCTCATCGCCAGAGCCTCCCCCCAGGCGCGCTATGCGCTTGGTCATACCCGTAAAGCCCAACGCCTTAAACGCCTCGGCGGCCGCCACGGGATTGAAGGTGGGAAAGCGCGCGTCAGACAAGTCGAGCTCGATGGGCGCATCCGTGCGAATGACCGCCACTTCGCGACTGAGCCGCGCGTCGTCGATGTGCGCCCGCAGGTTCTCGCCCATCTTTCCCTTGATCTCGCCGGCATGCTCTATGACGCCCTCGAGGGAGCCGTACTTGCAGATGAGCTCGGAGGCTCGCTTGGGACCAATACCAGGCACGCCAGGGATATTGTCGGAAGAGTCGCCCTTGAGACCGTAGAAGTCAGGCACGAGCGCCGGCGTCACGCCGTGATACAGATCCTCCACGACCTCAGGTGTCATGATCTGCACGTCCGAGACGCCCTTCTTTGTGCTCACGATCCGCACATGCTCGGTAGAGAGCTGGTACATGTCGCGATCGCCGGTAAAGAGGTACATGTCGTAGCCAGCGTCCTCGCCACGACGCGCGAGCGTGCCCAGGATGTCGTCGCCCTCCCAGCCTTCCAGCTCGACCACCGGCACGTCAAGCGAGCGCAGCAAGTCCTTCACCATGGGAAACTGCACGCGCAGATCGGGATCCATCGGTGGGCGTTGCGCCTTGTACTGCGGCAGCATGTCCATGCGCACCTGGGGCTTGCCCTTGTCGAAGGCGCAG
>CACXZL010000153.1 GCA_902772085.1 uncultured Coriobacteriaceae bacterium
CCCTCCTCGCTCACATACGGCTCGTCGAGCTTGGTGCCGTTCACATAGACGGATCCATCCTCTTGCATGTTGAACCATTCGCCTGGGCCGCAGATGACGCGCTTCACCAGTATTTTGTTGTTGTAATAGAAGGCGATGACCTCACCTGTCTGGTACACGGGCGTCTTCACGGACACCACAACCTCACCCTCGCGCAAGGTAGGCGTCATGGAGGTACCGTAGATGCGAAGGGTGGGAAAGAGAAACGTCGCGAGCAATACCACGATGGCCGCCACCGTGAGCAGACCTCCTATAGTGGAGCCCACCACCCGCCACATCCTGCGGCGACGCTGCCGTTGATGCAGCTCGTCGGCAATCTCATCAGCCGAAGGGCGCCTCCTCGCGGAGACGTCACCGCCATCCGTACCGGCATCCTCCCGATACGCAGCCTCATCCGCTCCATCGGCATGCGTTGAGTCAGCGCTGGTCGCCGCATCGGCATGCGCCGCGTCGGCACTGGTCGCCGCATCGACGTTTCCACCGGACGTCTGCACGGACTCGTCTTTTGCGCTTTTCCTTCGCCATAGCATGTCTACTCATCACCTCGACGAGACTTCCACACGTCTGTATGAGGATTCGCACGAGAACCCATCTCGGTGGATTCTAGAAAGGGCCCTGCATCTGTCGCGTCTCCGACCGCCGCAGCCATCTTTCCGTCAGCCAAGCGCCGAACGTTCAGCAAGTAGATATCGGCGGCCTCCTGCGCAGCCTCAAACACGCTGCTCAAGCGCATCGCCGCCTCCGCGATGGAACCAGCCTCCTGAATGGCGAGCTCTTTTTGGGCAAGCTGCTGACGCAGTCGAAGGTTCTCATCAGTAAGCTGCTCGTTCTCTTGCTCGATCTCCAACAAGATCTCCAGCAGTTCCTCACGCCTGAGCCTATGCAATTGCCTGTCGGTAGCGATAGCGCATCCCCTCCTCGCCACGCATACGGTATTGTTTCGCTTTTTTACGGTGCAATTGTACACCAGCCATTGCAAAGTGACGGGAGGTCACAAGAGCCGAAAACAAAAGAAGAGAGGATACCCGCTCTCGAAGGCCACCACGAGACAAGTGGCGACCCGAGAGAGGACGCCATGCGCCACACTGCCCCAAACAAAAACAAGGCCACCGGGCGGAAGGAGCTACCCGGTGGCCTCGTGCCTGTCTCTGGCCCAACAGGCTGCGCGTCTGGCCACGCACAAATAAGGAAAGGAGGAAGGATGACGTTGCGTGTGTCATCTATCCATACATACGCGCCTCGACGTAGCGCGTCCCACGTTCTACGAGCGCACATAATTCCTACACATATTCGCTACGGCAAGCGACGTCGCATCTATCGTGAGGGGCAATCCTTATCGTATAGACAAGGGCGCGCAACAAGCGCATGCGTACAACCACACAAGGGGGGGGCAACCATGGCACGCGATAACGTGATCCGAGGTAAGTCGGCAATCGAATCCCTCTCGCATCGATTTCCACAGCTCTACGTCGTGCCGGCAGAAGGAGCCGAGGAGTCATACAAGCGTGCCGCAGGTCGCGGCATCGTACCTGAAGGCGCGACGCTCGATCACTTCTGTGGAGACGAGGCCGACGAGCTCCGCGAAGTCGATACGCCCACCGGCCCCGTTGAGACGCTGTATCTCAAACGTCGTGAGGACTTCGAGACGTTTCTGCGCATCATCGGGCACCGCTGCGCCCCGGTCCACATCTCGAGCACCATAGGCGCCATCACATATAGGGGGCTTGCCGACTGGGACAAGGTCGCATCCGCACGTAGCGCGTACGTAGAGTCGGGCGGAGACGACTGGGGCAGCGAGTTTGCTCGGCTTGCACGCACGCCCGGGACGTTTCGCTCCGAGCTGGTGGTCTTGTCGGAGGGACCCTACAGCGCCATTCCCGCCCAAGAGACACCCTATGGCGATGACGAGTGGCTGCGCATCTCCCGCGAGATCCGCCTGCATCATGAGTGCGCCCACGTCGTGTGCAGACGCGTCGTGCCGGAAGACATCCTACCCATATGGGATGAGATAACCGCCGATGCCGTGGGGCTCCTTTGCGCCTGCGAGCACTACGACACGTCTCTGGCCGCCCGCTTCCTGGGCGTGAACGAGTCGGGTTACCACGGCGGCCGCCTCATCGAGTACCTAGACGAGGAGAAGCAGAGCGAAGTCGATGCGGTGGCCCTCGAGGTGCACGCGGCGATCCTGCACATCGGCGCCATGGCAAGGGAGCGCGACGCCGCGCGAGCGCCTTTTGATTTCCTGCTCGACCTCAAGCGGGAGCCGCTCGTCACGTACTGACCTCGTACTTCCCGAGTCCCCTGCGCAACGTGCGGGGCGGAATTCGGTTGCCTGCCACGGTTGAGAACCACGAGGAGCTCCCCATGCCACGCGCGCGGCGAAGCTACGGTGGGTTTTGTTCACGATACGTCTCACGCATTGCATGGCATAATAAATAGGAATTTGTAATGGATACACCACTCCTGCATCATGATATGAGATGGTACACATATATAGAGCAAAGCACGAATAAAGAAAGGATTTCGCATGGCAGAAAAGAACAGAGGCCTCATGCTCAAGGTCGGCTTGTTGTCGATTTCCATCACGATGGGAACTCAGATGGCCATCTCGCCGGCACTACCAGACATCATGAAGGCCTTCCCAGAAAAGACCATCACCCAAGTCGAGACGCTCACCACGGTGCAATCCATCACGGGTCTCGTCTTTGTACTGCTCTGCCCGCTCGTCGCGAGTTTCCTGGGAAAGAAGCGGACGGTATTGCTCGGCTTGCTCGTGTCGGGCATATCTGGCTTGGTGCCACTTCTTAGCAGCATGCTCAGCGGCGTGGGCATGGACAACATCCTCGTCTTTCGCATCATCTGGCTCTCGCGCCTGGTATACGGCGGAGGCGTCGGCCTGGTGTGCGGCCTGGCCGTCTCGATGATCGGCGACTTCTTCGAAGGTGACGAGCGCGCGACGCTACTTGGCATACGTACCTCCATGGAGACCCTTGGCCAGGTAGCGACCACGGCACTTGCCGGCGTCTTGCTCGCATTGGGCTGGCAGTGGCCGTTTGCGGTGTATGCGATCATCTTCGTGCTCTTCGTCCTGTTTTACATCGGCGTTCCCGCAGACGAGCCCACGCGCGGCCAGGCCACGAGCACGGAGTCGGGCGAGCCGCAGTCGGTGCCGGTGTCGGTCCTCATCGTGTGCGCTCTCAACTTCCTCTTCATGACCTGCTATTGCGGCATCAACGTGCGCATTCCCTCCATCATGACCGAGAACGGCATTGGCACGGCATCGCAGTCGAGCCTCGTGATCTCCGCGCTCGCCATCAGCGGGCTTCTCTGCGGCCTCGCGTTTGGCAAGGTCTTTGAGCTGCTGCGTGGCAAGACTCCCATGCTTGGCGCCGCCTTGCTTGCCGCGGGCTGCTTCTTGGGCGGTACGGCTGCGTCCATGCCCATGATCTTCGCGGGGGCCATTCTATGCGGTCTTGCATACCCGCTCTTCATTTCCTACATCATGAATCTCGTGACCGAAATCGCCCCAAAGAGCTCGGTGATGCTCTGCACCTCGATCGCCATCTCGAGCGGCTTCCTCGCGAGCTTCTTCTCGCCCTACGTGCTCTCGTGGGTAGGACGCGTCGTGGGAGAGGCCGCCGCAGCGCCATTTGTGCCCTACGCACTCATGATGGCCGGCATCGCCGCACTGTGCTTCTTCCTGTACGGACGCAGGAAGTAGTTTGGAATCAGGCTGGATGAGCGAAGCGCCAGCTGGCCGCAAAAAAGTGGACGCCCGGATGTCAAAATCCGGCGTCCACTTTTTTGTGTCCATGGCCAAAGGACATGGCCAAAGGGAACAAGCCCCGATGGCCATCGACAAACGCTACGCGGCGGGAGCGAGCTCTGTCTGCTCCGGATAGTCCGTCGGCAGCTGGTCGTATGCGGCAGCGGTGTCCGTGAGCAGCTTCTGCACGTCGGCAAGCGCAAAGAGACCGTCGGCGTTGCGCGTAAGACCCGCGAAGTCCAAGTCATACGAGGCGGGAGCCTTGTCGAGCGAGAGCAGCACGAGGTTGCGCACCTGATCGCTCGTCGCATACACATAGCGCACGTTGCAGAACTTCTCGCCTGCAGCGTTTTCCCAAACCTCAAAGAGGATCTTGCCGCCGATGGGCGTCTTGGTCTCTATCGTGTCGGGCAGGTCGTAGTCCGTCACGCCCAGCGCATGCAACAGGCTCGACTGGTTGGAATCATGACCACACAAGAAGGAGAAGCGGCGGCCGTCCCTACCCAACTCATCCGAAATCTCCTTGACGAGCAACCGAGCGCAGTCCACGCCCACGAGCTTGGAGTTGTAGCGTCGGTCGCCGTAGGCGTTCTTTGCCGCTGCGATCTGTTTCCACTGGTCATAGGTAAGCTCCATGCCGAAGGAGGCGTCTGCGAGATCCTCCGCCTCATAGTACTGAAGCGTCAGGGCGTCGGAGAGCTTGTTTGAGTCCTTGAACGAGCCGGAGACCGCCGGCTCCTCACCGAGCTTGATTTCGTAGCCAGCGTCACCGACCTTGAGGTCCTTTGCCTCTCCGGCCTTATACGCCGGCGAGTTCTGGTAGTCAAGAACCTGCTCGATAAGGTCGTAGCTCTCCTGCAGGTCCTTGTCGATGTCCGCAAGGCCGGCATTTCCATCCTGCGTCGCGATCTCCTTGGTCGCCGCATCCGTGTAGCCGTCGCTCACATAGCCAAAGCGAGGCATGAAGGTCGCATCGCGCGTGTCGTACTCGCCATGGTACTCGATGTCGACGTTTGCCACGGGAAGCATGCCCGAGGAGAAAAACTGCGTGGTCGCGAGGGTGCGTTGGCGTGGGTTTGCGTAAAAACGCACCTCGCCGTCAGCGGGAATGTAGTTTTCGGGAATGAGCTTCTCGCCTTCCAGCCACTTGCGGAAGAACTCGCCCATGATGGTCTCGGCAACGCCGCCCTTCACGGTAAGCTCGCTGCCGTTGGACGACCATTTGACCCATTCGTGAGGCGTGACCTTGGAAAGCGCCTCCATGTCCTTTGCCTGTGGCGCACGCAGGTTGTGGCGACTCATCGCAACGACCTGCTTGAGGGTGTAGCCCTCGCGCGGCTTCCAGGCACTGGCGTAGGCAGATCCCGTCGCAACGGGTTCGGCTGGTTGCGTGCTTGCGGCATCCGCGCTTTCGCCCACGGCGGCCAAGACCTGACTACTGCTCGTAGATCCTGTGGTCTGTGCGCTGCATCCCACCAGCAGACCGAACGCGAGCAGTACGACTAGCAAGCTGGCTGCAAGCGCGACGCTTCTTTTCCTTGTCTTCATGGAACTCCTTTCGCAGGCTATAGGTATCGTTATCCTACCATAGCCGCAACTGCCGACGAGGACGTGACGGGAGGTGGTGTGACAGGGGGACGGAGGCAATGATACGTAGTTAGTGGGCGGAAATCGCCATCGCGAG
>CACXZL010000154.1 GCA_902772085.1 uncultured Coriobacteriaceae bacterium
ATGCGTTGCGAACGCCCGTGCTTGTGTGTAGAAACGGACAGGGAAACGCCCGATTCGCCCCGGACGTGTCCGTTTCTGCACACGCAAAACGAGATCGTGTGCATATGCGGACATCTAACTTGCTATACTGGCACGCACCTGTCCGTTTCTGCACACGGCAAACGTCGATGTGTGCAGAAACGGACCTCAGGGCGCCTCGTTGGGTTCGCAGGTGCCCGCCCGAGCGCACGTTCGGGCGGCGCGGAGCCGTACGGCAATTTTTGCGTACTTGGGGGTGTTCGTTGAGCGAAAAATCAGGCACAATAAGAAGGTGCAAGAAAACGGCGCCGCAGGCGTCGTTTGGTGAGAGGGAGAATGCAATGGCAGAGACTGGTAAGTATCGTTTGGTGACCCGCAGCGACTTCGACGGACTCGTCTGCGCGATGATTCTCAAGGAGAAGGGTCTCATAGACGACATAAAATTCGTGCATCCAAAGGATGTACAGGACGGTAAGGTGGATATCACCTCGCGTGACATTACGACGAATCTTCCGTTTGACCAGCGCGTGGGCCTCGCGTTCGACCATCACGAGTCCGAGCTCACCCGCAACGCAAACGTGGACTACGAGGGTCGTTACATCATAGATGGTGACGCAAAGAGCGCCGCGCGCGTCGTGTATGACTACTACGGTGGCAAGGAGGCCTTGCCGCGCATCAGCACCGAGCTCATGGAGGCGGTCGACAAGGGCGACTCAGCCGACTTCACGCTCGATGAGATTCTCAATCCCGAGGGTTGGGTGCTCATGAACTTCCTCATGGATGCGCGCACTGGGCTGGGCAGGTTCCGCGAGTTCCGCATCTCCAACTACAACCTCATGATGAAGCTCATCGACCTGTGCCTCGACCATTCTGTGGAAGATGTGTTGGCAGATCCCGACGTGCAGGAGCGTGTGGAGCTCTACTTCGACCAGCAGGAGCGTTTCACCGAGCAGGTACGTCGTCTTGCGCGTGTGGAGGGACGTGTGGTGGTGCTCGACCTACGCAATGAAGAGACCATCTACGCGGGCAACCGCTTCATGATCTATGCGCTGCATCCCGAGACGCAGATTTCCGTGCACGTGGCGTGGGGTTTCCGCAAGCAAAACACCGCGGTGATGATCGGCAAGTCCATCCTCGACAAGCGCAGCGAGGCAAACATCGGCGAGCTTTGCCTGAGCTATGGTGGCGGTGGCCATCGAAATGCGGGCACTTGCCAGATAGACAACGACAAGGTAGATGAAGCGCTGCCGCACATCATCGCCGCGCTCAACAAGGACTGCACGCCCGTTGAAGAGTAACGTTTTGGCAAAAGGAGCCGTTGGGCTCCTTTTGCCAAAATAACTCAAAGTGTCAAAAGGAAGCGTCTCCTTTTGACGAAACAGGAGGTATCATGCCGGGGAAGCGTTCGGAGGTCATCTCGTGGGATGAGTTTTTCATGCGGGTGGCCATTGCGGCGAGTCTGCGCAGTAAGGATCCAAATACGCAGGTGGGAGCATGCATCGCCGGTACCGACCATCGAATCTTGTCGGTGGGCTACAACGGTACGCCTCATGGCCTGGATGACGACGAGTTCCCTTGGGATACCACCGAAGACCCACTTACCGATAAGCACAACTATGTGATACATGCCGAGGCCAACGCGATCCTGAACTATCGCGGGTCTCTGCGTGAGCTTTCTGGAGCGGTGGCTTACGTGACGCTCTTTCCTTGCCAGGAGTGTGCAAAGACGCTCGTACAGGCGGGGATTCGCGAAGTCGTCTACCTTGACGACAAATATGCGGACACCATAGGCAATGCCATTGCCAAGTCGGTGCTCGATCGCTGCGGGGTGTCGTATCGCCAGATCGCGCTTCCACAGGAGGCGCTGGAGTAAAGAGAGGCGCATCGACCAAAAGGAGCAAACTCCCTTTGGTCGATGCGCCCTTTGCGTTTATGCAAGCAGCGGACCGAGTACCTCGATAATCTGGTCCATCTCCAGAGGCTTGGAGAGGTAGCCGTTCATACCGACGTCCATGGCTGCCTGTATGTCTTCGGAAAAGACGTTGGCGGAGCAGGCGACAATGGGAATCTGTGCCAGTTTGGGGTTGCTTAGCTTGCGGATGGCCTTTGCCTCTTCGTAGCCGTCCATCACGGGCATCTGAATGTCGGTAACTACGATGTCGAAATCGCCTGGTTCGGACGCTGCGATCGCATCGAGCGCCTCTTTGCCGTTGATGGCCGTCTCGTACTCAAAGCCAAGCTCTTCCAGCATGATGGAAGCAATCTCCAGATTGATCTCGTTGTCTTCGACGAGGAGCACGCGCTTGCCCGTGAAGTCCACTTCGTCTATCGATCCGGCCTCTGCGGCTTCGTCCTGCGCGAACTCGGACGCATCGGCAAGTTCGAGGTTCAGATGAATCACAAACTCGGTACCCTCTCCCTGGCGGGTGTTGACCTCTATGGTGCCGCCCATGAGGTCGATGATGCTCTTTGTGATGGCCATGCCGAGACCGGTGCCTTGGATTTTGTTTACCGTGGAGGTATGCTCGCGCTCAAACGCCTCAAAGACATGGGCGGCAAACTCAGGCGACATGCCGATGCCCGTGTCGCGCACTCGCAGCTCGTAGGTATGACGACCTTTCCCGGCGGACTCCATGGTCATCGCGATGTTTTCGCCAGGTATGTCACCGTCAAATTCCCGTACGGCATCGTCTGCCAGCTGCGCAAGCGTTACCGTGACACTGCCGCCTTCCGGTGTGAATTTGTAGGCGTTGCTCAGCAAGTTCAGCAATACGCGATTGAGCCGGTAATTGTCGCACATGACAAAGCGGTCTTCCACGTCGTTGGCATCCACAATGAAGGCGATGTCCTTTTCCTTCATCTGCGTGGCAAACATATCCTCCACCTCCTGCACGGTGGCCCTCAGGTCACAGGGGTGGATGTCCAGATCCATCTTGCCGCTCTCGATGCGGCTCATTTCGAGTACGTCGTTTATGAGGGCGAGGAGATGCTTGCTGGAGGCGTCGATCTTCTTCAGGTAGTCGGTCATCTCTTCAGGCGTAGTGCCTTCGCGTTGCGCGATGGTCGTGTAGCCTATGATGGCGTTCATAGGCGTACGAATGTCGTGCGACATGTTTGAGAGAAACATCGTCTTTGCTTTGCTGCTCTCCTCAGCGGCTAGACGCCGTAGTTCGTGCTCGCGCTCACGATGGCGCATGAGGGAGTAGATGCTGAGCATTATGCCAAGGCTCATGGCTACGAGTAGCATCTGTATGAAGCTGTTTGAGAGGAGCGTGCTCTCTATGACCTCAGATTCTTCTGAAAGGAAGACTCGCTCATCATCGTATTCTTCGTGACTGATCCGTATGCCATGACGGGTAAACGTGTCGTCGTAATAATCGCTGACGTTGTCTACGATCTGACGTGTGGCAGCTTGGGTGGATTGCCTCACCCACATGGTGGATGAGAAGAACACAAGAAAGAGCATGGCAATCCACGAAATGGTAGACTTGCCGAAGTGATTGCGCGTGTCATTCAGGAAAACGAGTCGATAGAGCGCGAGACCCAGCATGCTCCATGCGGCGATGAAGAAATATGATTCGGCGGCGAGCGTGCTCATGCCCCAGAGGTTCGAGAGCAGTGGGTAGGCAAAGAAGATCAGAGATATGCATACGCCTAGGATGCCCATCGCCATGGCGAGCCGTTTTCTTTCCCTATGTGCGCAGACGATGACGCAGGCGCAGACGATTGCGTAGGCGATTGAGGCGCTTACGCTCGTGACGTCGACGACCCATCCGATTGCGGCGCGTCCAACGAAGGGTGCCATTATCGAAATCAGCATGATGAACAAGATCGCGTTTCGGGGAACCCCTGATTCGTTCTTGACGGCAAACCAGTTGGGAAACATGGCCTTCTCGGCCATTGTGCAGAGCAGCCGGCCGGTGGTGCGATAGAGACCAATCAGGCTTGTGGCAATGGCACAGAGCACGACGATGGCCAGTATTATGATGCCGCTATGTCCCATTGCTGTATCCACTCCGTGAAACACGGGCAACGAGAGCAGCCCGTCAAATGACGAGAGACTGCGTATGTAGGAATACCAGCTCACATACATGTGGGGCGTGGCCATTACGGAGATGCACGTGGTGAGGATGTAGACGAGCAATCCAGCACCCAGTCCGCCAATCAGAATGGCTAAGAGGCGCTTTACGGGGAAGCGGAAATTGCGCGTGTATTGTGAGGCGACCTCGAAACCTACGAATGCCCATGGCGCCAAAGCAACAATTGAGAATATTTGATATCCGGGAGCATGCC
Source organism: uncultured Coriobacteriaceae bacterium (assembly GCA_902772085.1). Taxonomy (GTDB): domain Bacteria; phylum Actinomycetota; class Coriobacteriia; order Coriobacteriales; family Atopobiaceae; genus RUG440. Next base: position 4,312 of record CACXZL010000154.1, read on the forward strand.
CGACTGCAAGCGGTGGGCTGAAGCTCGCCTCCAAGTTGGGCTGGTGCATGGCAACGAACGTGAAGCACGCAATCGTGCCTACTAGGAAGATGACTGCCAAAGCTGTGTAAAACTTGGGGATGGAACGACCCGGAACCAAGCAGATCGTACCTGTAAGGATGAGAGCGGTGAGCGTCACAAATATCTCACCTGCATATACGTCGTAACCGGCGACTACGTAGTGAAAGCCGAACTGATATACCGGTCCTAGGATGAAACGCGCAAGGAGTACTATGGCCGTGGCATTTGCCCACATGATGGCCACGTAGGAAAACATGAGTGCCCATGCGCAAAAGAATGCGTGGTCATGGCCAAAGACGCTGAGTGTGTAGCCGAATGCCCCGTCTGCCTCTGGGTAACGTACCGCCATAAACTGAATGCACATGGCGATAATCCCCATGGCAAAGGCTCCGAGAAGCAGGGCGATGAAGGTGCCAACAGGCCCCGCAAGTGGGAGAAACGTGGAGCCGGGCATCACGAAGGCACCCCAGCCGAGCGCGCAGCCAAACGAAAGAGCCCAGACGTTTAGTATCGATAAACCGCCGGTCTTGTCTGCCTTATTTAACATGGGAAATGATTCAATGCTTGGTCTTGTATTCTTCTATGCCGCTCACGGCGTTTGCGTAAGCCACCTTAAGTTCTTCAATAAGCGCGTCGATGTCCGTTTGGGCTCTGAGCGCTTCGTTGCCGGGGCGCAAAGCCTCGCAAATCTGACTGGAGAGGTCCTGCAGCGTTGTGAGCGAGAGGTTTGCGCACACGCCCTTGGCAGTGTGTGCCGCCTTGAACGACGCGTCCTCGTCGCCAGAGGCCCATGCATCTATGAGCTCCTGGCAGGAATGGTCGTCCAGGAAACGCAGGATAAACCGTTCCACGAGACGTTCCATGCGTAGCCTAGAGATAGCCTCGTCGTAATCTCCGTCAATCTGAGCATAGAGTTCTTTAAGCGTCATTGGAGTCCCCCTGTCGCGCTAGGTATTTTTCGAATTCTTCACGATTCAAAGGCTTGGAGAAATAATAACCTTGAATGAGATTGCAGCCAAGCTCCTTGAGGCGTTCGGTCTCCTTTGCCGTCTCAACGCCTTCGGCCACCGTTTGCAGGCCGAGAAACTGCGCCATCTCGCCGCAGGATGACGAAAC
>CACXZL010000155.1 GCA_902772085.1 uncultured Coriobacteriaceae bacterium
TATGCAGTGAGGCTTAACAAGCGGCTTAGAACCGACAAAAACCTGCATGTTTGACTATTTTCTAAGTGATAGTCGGCCTGTATAAGTCACTTATACGGAATGGGGCGAAAGCCTTCATTCGGGTAAGTACTGACGGAGCAGTTAAACTTAGCCAGTTTTTCGCGAAACTGGGTAAGGGGAGATGTTGCTTTAAAGTACTTACCGGAATGGGAGTGTAACAATAGAATTACAATAGAATAGAACAATATATATTGTATTTATATAATTACAAGTATATTGTTTTGAAAATGTTAATGGATGTTGTCGCTTCGTAATTTATTTTAAGAAACATAGGGCTGGTGGTGTGCCGGCTCCTTATTTTTGTATTTTTGTGAAAAATCTTATACCATGGCAAAATCAAGAAGAGGATCATATTCATCCACGAGAAACAAGAAATGGAAGGGTGGCAGCAAAAGTGACCGCGCTTTAAGGAATTTGTTAAAGAATGGCCGTGACTACTCGCAGCCATCTATGTGTGGTGTAAAAACCAGAGATTTTGACAAATATCCCGAATGGGTGCAAATAATCTATACTCCTATGGGAGGACAAAATAAAAAGTATTGAAAGGAATTCTGGGATGGGATATGCCTCAGACGAAGAAAATCAATGCCGTGATGGCTGCGCAAAAGAAGCTCTCTGGCGAGTTGTCGAAGCTCGTGGGGCTGCGTAAGGATGCTGAGATGGATTTGGAGGAGAACGAGGCCAACCATCAGAAGTATCTGAATATGACAGCGGAGGTTCAAGAGAGGTACGCCTCAGGCACGGTAGGCTATCGTGAGCTTGCCGACCTCGAGTCTCAGCTTACCTACTTCGCAAAGCGTATCGAAAAGCTCGAGTTTCAGCATAATGAGCTCCTTGCGCGTGCGGAGAAGGTTCGTGGTGCCGAAGCGAATGCTCGTGCGCTGGACAAGAGGCTGCGTGAAGAGGGAAGGGCGCTCGTGGATTCGCTCAAGGAGCAAGCGACCGCGATCGAGCAAGAGATAGGGGCCCTGACGAAGGAACGCGAGGAAGTCGTCACGTATCTGTCGGAGAAGAACCTCGCTTGGTATGCGGAGGCGTCGAAACGCTTTCAGGGGCTCGCCGTTGAGACCCTGCGAGGGAGCCAGCCCTCGGTGTGCAGGGTTACGGTGCCCGCAAGCTCCTTTGGCGATATCCGTCGTGGTCCCGATATCGTGGAGTGTCCGTATTGCCATCGCATCCTCGTTACCGACGGCATGTTTGACCTGTGATCCGAGGGAGGCAGATTGAACGAGAAAACGGTAGATCTGCACGTGCTCATGTGCGTGTGCGGAGGTATTGCCGCATACAAAGCGGTTGAGGTGCTGCGGCTTCTACAGAAGGCCGGGTGCGAGGTGCGTGTGGCGAGTACGCAGGATGGTTTGCGCTTCGTGGGGTCTGCGACGTGGGAGGGGCTGGTACACCGTCCGACCCCTACCTCTCTCTATGGCTGGGCCGAGTCATCCATACCGCACATCTATCTTTCCGAGTGGGCTGATGCGGTGCTTGTGGTGCCGGCCACGGCAAACACGCTTGCAAAGATGGCGACAGGCATCGCCGACGACCTCGTGTCCTCTACGCTTCTTGCCGTACCGAGTGAAAAACCAATGCTCGTCGCTCCCGCGATGAACGTGCACATGTGGCGCTCGGCCGCCACGCAGCAAAACGTGGAGACGCTGAAGGCGCGCGGGGTGCGCGTGGTCATGCCGGTGGAGGGACATCTGGCGTGCGATGCCATTGGCGAGGGAAAGCTGGCTGCGGTGGAAGACATCGCTGGCGCCGTGCTTGAAGCGCTGGGGTCTCGCGAAGACGCCGACTCGTCCCGTGCGCTTGTTGGGCGTACGGTGCTGGTGACCGCTGGACCCACGCACGAGGCCATAGACCCCGTGCGCTACATCGCAAATCGCTCAAGTGGCAAGATGGGTTACGCCATAGCGGAGCAAGCGGCTCGACGGGGAGCGAAGGTCGTGCTGGTCTCAGGGCCTACCATGCTTGATGTGCCTGAGGGCGTGCGGCGTGTGGACGTGGTCTCGGCCGCTGAGATGTACGATGCGGCTGTGGCGGCTTTTGACGAGGCAGACATTGCCATATGCGCTGCGGCGGTCGCCGACTACACGCCGGCCAAGCCCGCCGATCATAAGCTCAAGAAGGCCTACGAGCATTTGGATATGCTGGAGCTGGTGGAGACCAGAGACATCCTGGCCGCACTCGGAAGCCTCAAGGAGGCGGGCGGCAAGAGGAGATACGTCGTCGGCTTTGCCGCGGAGACAGACGATCTCATCGCAAACGCCTTCAAGAAGCTCGAGCACAAGGGCTGCGACCTGGTGGTGGCAAACGATGTGAGCCGTACCGACTCGGGCTTTGGCTCCGACACAAACCACGTGTCGCTCTTGTCTGCCAGCGGTGTCGAAGAGCTTCCCACGATGACAAAGACCGAGGTGGCTGCACGGCTACTCGATGCGATAGAGCGCTCTCTCTTCATAGCCTCATAGAAAGGTTCGTCATGGAAGACCACCAAGGCCTTACCGTCGGCTGCCACCTCTCGGCCGCGAAGGGTTTTGCCGCCATGGGGCGCACTGCCACGTCCATTGGCGCAAATACCTTCGCCTTCTTCACGCGAAACCCGCGCGGAGGCAACGCGAAAGCCGTGGACGAGGCGGACATGGCGCGATTGCGCGAGCACATGGCATCGCAAGGATTCGGACGGCTCGTGGCGCACGCGCCGTACACGCTCAACCTTTGCTCGGCGAAGCCTGACGTGGTGGACTTCGCACGCAGGGCGATGGCGGACGACCTTGCGCGCATGGAGCTTCTGCCGGGCCAGTATTACAACTTTCATCCGGGAAGCCATGTGGGACAGGGTGCCGATGCCGGCATAGAGCTTATCTGCGCCGGACTCGATGAGGTGCTTGACGCGGGGCAGTCGACGACCGTCCTGCTGGAGACGATGGCAGGCAAGGGCTCTGAGGTCGGCAGGACGTTTGAGGAGATAGCCCGCATCATAGAGGGATGCCGCAAGGGAGACCTTTTGGGGGTCTGTTTGGACACCTGCCATGTGTGGGACGGCGGGTACGACGTGAAGGACGACCTGGACGGCCTGCTCGAGGAATTCGATCGCGTGGTGGGACTCGATCGTCTGAAGGCCCTGCATCTGAACGATTCGAAGAACCCCAAAGGTTCGCATAAGGATCGTCACGAAAAGCTCGGTGAAGGCCATCTGGGCGTTGAGACGTTTGCGGCCGTGGTGTGCCATCCGCTGCTGCAAGCGCTGCCCATGATACTGGAGACGCCAAACGAGCTTGACGGCTACCGGCAAGAGATCGCGCTGCTGCGCTCGTTGGCTGCCAAGGGCGCCGCATAGGACCAGTTCCGGGGATGAATTCCCGAAGGCTTGGCTGCAATCGGTAAGGAGGTCGCCTAGGATGGGCATATTGATAGGTGCCGAACGGCTCTCGCATGAGTGGCCGGGCAAGCGCGTGCTCAAGGATCAGACGCTCGGTGTATATGAGGGGGATCGCATAGGCATCGTGGGGCAGAATGGAGATGGCAAGTCAACGTTGCTCTCGCTGCTCGGCTCTGATCTGGATCCTGACTCGGGTTCGGTAGTCTATCGGGGCGGCATTGCCGTAGGGATGCTCGGACAGGGTGACGACCTCGAGGACGAAGACACGCTTTCGCATGCCGTGGTGGGTGACGTGCCAACGTACGAGTGGGCGGCAAATCCGCGTACGCGACAAATCATCGACGAGCTCATAGGGGATCTCGACTGGGAGGGCAAGGTCGGTGCCCTTTCGGGAGGTCAGCGTCGTCGCGCCGACCTTGCCCGTCTCTTGGTGGGACGCTGGGACGTGTTGCTTCTGGACGAGCCCACAAACCACCTGGACTTGCATGCGATTCGATGGCTTGCGAGGCATCTTCGCGACCGATGGCAACCTGGCAACGGAGCGTTGCTTGTGGTGACGCACGACCGCTGGTTTCTTGACGAGGTCTGTACCACCATGTGGGAGGTCCATGACGGTCGCGTGGAGCCTTTTGAGGGGGGATACTCTGCCTACGTGCAGCAACGCGTGGAACGAGAGCGCCAGGCGACGGTCATGGAGGAGCGTCGGCAAAACATGCTTCGCAAGGAGCTCAACTGGCTCGCCCATGGGGCGAAGGCGCGTACCAGCAAGCCGAAGTTTCGCATCGACGCCGCGATGGCGCTCATAGAGAACGACCCACCGCTGCGCAACACGTTGGAGCTGCACCGCATGGCCATGAGCCGGCTGGGCAAGCAGGTCATAGAGCTGCGTGACGTGGCGTTCAGCTATCCGGGCGAGGACGGGGCGCCCGACAAGCCCGTCCTTGACGGCATCTCGTGGATCATCGGTCCTGGCGACCGCGTGGGCATCTTGGGCGAGAACGGTGCGGGCAAGTCGACGCTGCTGCGCGTCTTGAGCGGTCGTCAGCGGCCTACGCGCGGATGGGTGAAGATTGGCAAGACCGTGCGGTTTGGATGGCTCGGTCAGCGCCTCGAGCGACTTGCGGAGCACGACGACTGGCGCGTGCAGGAGCTCCTCGGTACGTTCAAGCGGTACTATGTCGCAAACGGCAAGTCGCAGAGTCCCGAACAGATGGCAGAGCGTCTGGGCTTCGCACGCAAGGAGCTCATGTCCTATATAGAGGACCTCTCAGGCGGTCAGCGTCGGCGTATCGCCCTTCTTTGCGTGCTCATGGAGGAGCCAAACGTGCTGGTTCTGGACGAGCCGGGAAACGATCTCGACACCGACATGCTGGCGGTGGTGGAGGACCTGCTCGACACTTGGCCAGGAACGCTCATCATGGTAAGCCACGATCGTTCATTGCTCGAACGCGTGACGGACGATCAGTACTCCCTGATCGATGGCAAGCTCCTGCATTGCCCAGGTGGGGTAGACGAGTATCTCGACCGGTTGGATGCGCAACGAGTTCCTTTGGAGGCGGTGCAGGTATGCAAGCCTGCTCAGAAGAACGAAGGGCTTTCAAACAGCGAACGACGTGAGCTCAAGAAGCGCTTCGACGCCGTCGAGCGGCGCATGACAAAGGCCGAAGGGGAGCCCGACCGCTTGCGTGAGGAGCTGGGCCATATAGATCCCACGGACTACGCGGCGCTTGTGGCCAAGCAGGCCGAGATAGACGCCGCACAGGAGATGCTCGAAGAGCTCGAGACCGAGTGGCTTGAACTCTCGGAGAGGTTGGGGCTCGTGTAGGGGTGCGCGGGTCGACAGGAGTCAAACCCCTTTGTGCCAGGCACCTTGGTCGTACTGACATAAAGGCTAGATAAAGAAATATGGTCTGATTGTGTTGATTCATGATTGATACTTTCAGAACAGATGAAGAACGAGTTACATATACCTAGTTCCATCCCTTCCTTGGCACGGGCCGGCGTTAGTCGGCTCGTGCTTTTTAGCATGGCCCCGAAAGC
>CACXZL010000156.1 GCA_902772085.1 uncultured Coriobacteriaceae bacterium
TCCCCTGCTCTACACCCATCAACTACGACCCTTCGAACCCTTCCAAGACATCGAGCATCTCTCGAGGTGAGACCACAAATGCGTCGGCAGGAAAATGCCTGGCATTTCCCGTAACAAGCCGAGCGTCCCACTCCTCGCGAGCATTCAGAGTAACGGCATAGAAAACAATATCTTTTTGATCGGGCAACACGACGGACTGCGAATCAAGTGGCGCGGGCGCACGATGGACCGAAATATCCTCGAGCGCAGACAAAAACTACCTTATCACCGCGTGCTCGAACCTGAACTTCTTGCGATGCAGCACGTCATCGTACTCGCGCTCGATCTCGGCGCTCACGATCGGAACAAGCCTGCCCTCGAACGCATACGCCATCACCCTACCCGGAACAGAGTCGGGCTTGAGCATCGCAGACACGAGGACGTTCGTGTCGATGACCGCATAGACAAGATGCTCGTGGCGGTCGCTCATCCCGCTATGCCCTTTCCGCCCGAGCCGCCGCGATTTCCGCGTTGATCTCTTCCAACGTCATGTCGGCAACACCAGCTCGCTCTGCCTGTCTTCCCAGCTCTCGCATCGCGGACAGGCCGTCCGTCGCGCTTCGGGATTGCGCCGGCAGAGAGAGGCTGAACGGAACTGCCCGCTCGGCCACCATCTTTTTTAGGAACACGCGGATGGCCGTGGGCAGGTCAAGCCCGAGCTGCTCCGCAATGCTCGTTGCCTCCACCCTCAAGCTTTCCTCCATGCGCACCTGAACAACAGTACTCGCCATATGAACCACCTCATGCGTAATGGTTTGCATGTTTGGCACATTAGAATACCATTACAGCGTCCTAAGTTCCACCACGTTGCCTCCATTCCAGTGTGGAACGAAAAACCCGTCCCCTGTTCCACTGTTTTGTGTGCCAGCGAGAGCCCTTGTTCGATGGCTGACGACAACCGGCAGGTGCGCTGCGCAAGCTCGACCAAATGCATACTATCGCCCTGGCGTTCGTGACATCCGATTCGGCTCAGCGAACTACGCACGATGCAGTTCGACGTGCGTAGTTGGGCCTTTGCGACACCAGGCCAACTGGGCTTTTTCAAGAAACTACGCACGATGAAATAAGTCGCGCGTGGTTTCTTGCGTGGCGGCGATCCGGATCCTGCCGTCAGCTCCTTGCGTGGGCTCAGGCGCGCGGACTGCCCGCATCACCGTCTCGCCCGCGAAAAACATCAGGAACCGCCGCCAATGCGGTGAGGCCAAGGCAGAGAAAAAGGAAGCCAGTGACACAGCGGCTGCGAATGCAGTAAGTGGCGCGATGAATGCCCTTCCTGCGGCGGCCGTCACCTTCCGGCGACTTCCCGTGCGCTACGTGCGGCTTCGTGCGTCACGAGGGTTGGGCTTGCCGAGCGGTGCGAGGCCGCCTCTTTGCATGCGAGGCCATCTGCGGCACGAGCGTCTCACGTATCCATTCGGCGTCGTATCCAAGCGCCTCCAGAGCGGCGCAGATAATTCGAATGGTTGAGTCTGCATCCTCTTGCGAACAAAACAGCGTCACGAGCACCGGTGAACCGAGAAATGCCTCGGCCTCTTCCCTGGGCATGGTTTTCCCACTGCAATCGCTATGACCTCGCCCATACCGGTAAAGGCTCGCTCGTCATCCTCCGCCGCGAAGTAGACGAAGTGCTGGCCCTCGAGCCCCTTCAAGGAAGAGGCGTCCCACCTCCCGTCAACGAACAAGCACCCCGCATAGAGATCGGGATGTGCCGAGGCAAGGATGAGCGTAGTCATGCAGCCCATGGACTGACCGGTACCGTAGACGCGGCTTGCTTCGACGTCGTATTTCGTCTTCACAGAGTCTATGAGGCGTGCGGTGGCCTCCACGTAGTCGGTAGTGACATAACCGTTGTGGTCGGTCGAGAATGGCCTCGGAAGCGACGTAGGACTCCCGCGTAAAGCGACTGACATAGGTTGAAGCAAGGGCGTCTTCGTCCGCGGCAATCGCGTTCGACGCAGTACCGATGGTTGAACATCAGCTGCAAAGCCTACAACACGAAGTAAAACGTCCAGCCGCCGCACTTCAGCCCCAAAAGAGACTCCACGCATGGCCAGAGGACGCCGTTACTGGAAAGAGTGAACTACACTCTGCACCAAGAGGGCACCTAGGATGCGCATCATGAGGTAGCACAAAATGCGGACTGTATGCAAGAAGGGCAGAAACCGCAGGTCACGGGCTTGTTGGCGAAATGCCCGCATCATGGTCACCCCTCCGGTGCGCATTTCAGGCCACCTCTCGATGCGGCGTCTTGAGCTTCCTCCTAACCCGTAGCGAAGGCAACGCAAAGAGCATATCTCCGCGCGCGCAAGAATGGTGCCACTGCATCGGAGGCGCGATTTGAGGCAAACATGTGCAACGGGTCGGTGGGATCAAGAGGCCCCGCAAACATAGTGGACAGACGCGGAGCGGGCATCGTGCCCATGGACATCGAGAGCTTCGCCGACGTCGTGCGAAGCTTCGTCTACGTGGACAAGACGATGCTCGCGGCCGTGCTCATAGATAGGCACGGCGTCACGCTGTTCTTCCGGCCGAGGCGCTTCGGCAAGTCGACGGCGCTTCGCATGCCGCAGTGCCACTTCGAGGCGCCGGTGGAGGGCTGGGTTGAGGGCGACCCTGGCTTGTTCGACGGGCTGGCCATAGCTGGCGCGGGGGACTACTACGCGTCCGAGCGGGGATCACACCCCGTGGTCTACCTCGGCCTCGACTCCTGCGGCGGCACTACGTGGGAGGCCATGCGCGCCTCGATAGCACGCGTCGTGGCAGACGAGTTCGGGCGGCACGCCTACCTACTCGACTCCCCCCCGCCTGAGTCCGGTCGACCGCAAGGTGTTTGAGCGCGTCTGGTCCGAGGAGGGAAGTGACGAGGACCTTCAGGGGTCGCTTGCCCGCCTCGCGTCGCTCCTTCGCACCTACCACCGCTCCCAAGTGGTCATCCTCATCGACGAGTACGACAAGATCGTGACCGAGGAACACCTCCACGGTTACGGCCAGACGTCGTCTGCGAGCCCGACGCCGCGCACGAGGCGACGCTGCCCGCAATCGTTGTGGAGGTCAAGTTCCGCCGCGACGCCACCGAGGGCCAGCTGCGAAAGACGGCCCGCTCCGCGCTCGCTGGCCAAGCGCTGCCGGGTCGCTACGCCCACGGCCTCGAAGGGGACGCTACATTGCTGTGGTCGGTTGCCTTCGACTCACACAAGCACGTGGCGGTTGCGCGGACGTAGCGGCCCCGAAACCTGCGTCGAAGCATGTTGTTGCAATGTGATTCGCATTCTGGGTGCCCCTTACACGCCCACTGGCACGTCTCGATTTGCCCTTTCGAAGGAACTCTTTCGAAATAACTTAGCCGGATTGGCAAGGGACGGCGGATGCGTCGCTCGCACCGAGGAAGGAGGTGGTCGGGCGGAGTTCGCCAGGGTTGACCGTCGTGGGGAGAGGTTGTTGCAGGTAGGCCATCTGCCTACCAGATGCGAGCATCCTTGCAGTGTGTTATTGGGAATAAGAGTCAAGAATCAAGGAGTTGATCTATCCCACAAGGAGAACGGGAGCACGTCGATGGAAAACGTCGAATGAAGCATCTTTGACGTCGACATCACCGGAAGGGAGCCGCTGATACGCAAGAACCCGTGCGGAGCTTGTTGACGCCCTCGCCGTGCGGGAGATCGGCATAGGCACGATCTACACCAATGGCTGGCCCGTGGACGAGGCGCTCCTAGACGGACTGGAAGAACGGAACCTGCACCCGAGTTTTCATCTGAGCTTCGACGGAGTCGGATGGCATGACTACCTGCACGGTATACCCGGGGCGGAAGAGAGGACGATCGCGGCGATCAAGCTCCTGAGGGGGCGGGGGCACCATGTGTCCGTAGCCATCTGCATGCACCGGAAGAGCCGCCCCGTCCTTAGGGGCGAGACCCTTTTGACACATGTCACGAGGATGGGGATGTTGACACACAAAGTGCTGCTTGACTTAAACCATGATTTAAGTTGCATAATTCATTTTTGGTAAGCCCTCGACGAAGGGCGTCACAAGGAAGCGCTCAATGAGCACACGAAGCGAAAGGCGATGAAGCAACATGAGCAAGAAGAACATCGGTGCAACGCTGGCCCTCTATCCCTGCCCCGTCATCGTGGTAGGCGCGATGGTGGACGACAAGCCCACCTGGACGTTAGTGGCCCATGCCGGCACCGTAGCACACAGCCACCTCATGGTGTCCCTCGTGCAGGCGCACTATATAAACAAGGGCATACGAGAGAACAAGCTGCTCTCCGTCAACGTCGTGGACGAGTCCTGGCTGGCAAAGGCCGACAAGATGGGCACCACCTCGGGCAACAAGGTCGACAAGTCCGGGGAGTTCGCCTGGACCATGGGCGAGAACGGCGCCCCCCTCATCGACGAGGCGAAGGTGTCCATCGAGTGCGAGGTGGACGGAAACTACGAGCTGGAGCACTTCGACCACTTCGTATGCAAGATCCTCGCGACCTACGCGGACGAGGCCGTCCTCAACGACAAGGGCAAGATCGACTACCACACCTTCAAGCCGGTGCTCTTCGAGTTCCCGACCTACGAGTACTTCGTGACCGGCGAGAAGGTCGGAGACTGCGGAAAGATGAACTGACGCCATGAGGGGCCCTGACATAATCGTCGGGCCCCTCGGCAATCTCGCGACGTCGTTCGTGAAGCTAGGGGCAGGGGCAATAGGTCGCAATTCTGATGGGAGGCCCACACAAAAGCAACATTACGTCCGCCCCACCAGAGTCGATCAGAGCCCGACTCACTCCTCCAGCTCTCCCGAGCACACATGACTCATCCTGACGGATAAGCGTCGTCTTCGTGACGACAATGTTGCACTCACAAAACGCAAGCACCCAAGCTAGTCGAGACCTTGTTTGAACTGACGGCAGGTTCCTACAGACGCCCGTATTCTGCGCTTGAAGCCTTGGCGAAGCATTGCACCAACTCCCTGCCGTCGCCCCCTCGGCTAAAGAAACCGTAGCTGGCCCGAGCGCCATCTCGCCATCGAAGTACGCAGTGAAATGGGTCAGGCATGGTGTAGACGGTGGGAACGATAGCATAGCCGAACCCCGCATCAACAAGGGCATAGGCCTCAGAAGAGGTGGCGCATTGCGTCGTTTGCGTGGCGTCAGTGGTCGGAAGCGCGGCACGCGCTCGATAGCCTCGCCTGCGAAGGCTGGGTGGCACACAGACCACTTGCGGCAATCCCTCCACGTCTTCGCGACCGACCTCCTCATGCGCGGCAAGAGGTGAGTCCTTTCTCACCACGCAGCTCAACCCGCAGTCCTCGAGAGCCGTAAAGACGATGCCACTCGCACAGAGGGGCTCGCTCCCAAAGCCCATCACGACGTCGACCTCCTCGCGCTGGAGCCTCGCAATATTTGCGTCACGAGGCCCCTGCGCAAGCAGCATATGGATTACCGCAC
>CACXZL010000157.1 GCA_902772085.1 uncultured Coriobacteriaceae bacterium
ATCTGCGATATGCTCGTGCGCTCCGGCGCCATCGACGTCGTCGTCATCGATTCGGTCGCGGCGCTCGTGCCCCGCGCGGAGATAGAGGGGGAGATAGGAGACACCACGGTAGGCCTTCAGGCGCGTCTGATGAGCCAAGCGTTGCGCAAGCTCGCCGGCTCGCTCTCCAAGTCTCGCACTACCTGCATCTTCATAAACCAGCTTCGCGAGAAGATCGGCGTGATGTTTGGAAATCCCGAGACGACACCCGGCGGGCGAGCTCTGAAGTTCTTCTCTTCCGTGCGGCTCGACATTCGGCGTATAGACAGCATCAAGCGCGAGGGCGAGATATTGGGATCGCGCGTGCGCGTGAAGGTCGTGAAAAACAAAGTCGCCGCTCCCTTCAAGCAGGCCGAGTTCGACATCATGTACGGCACGGGCATCTCCAAGGAAGGCTCCATCCTCGACATGGCGGTGGACTACGACATCGTGGACAAGTCGGGCTCGTGGTTCACCTACGAGCAGGAGCGTCTCGGGCAGGGTCGCGAGGCGGCCAAGGAGTTCCTCGCGCAGCATCCGGACCTGCGCGACGAGATTGACCAGCGCGTGCGCGTCGCCTGCGGCCTTGAGCTGGGTGACGAGCGGGTAGGCGAGCCGGAGTTCGAAGATTTCGTCGATGACGTGGAAGAGTAGGGCCTGGTATATGGAACGGGTCGTTACCTGGGAGGTGTCCACTCCGCAGCGCGGGTATCAAGCGCCTGGGTCGTGGCCGAAGGGAGACGTGCGCATCTCGTCCGAGGACGGCACGGCCACTCACGTTTCCGTACCGGTGTCCGTGGCGAGACGACTGGCAAAGATGCAGCACGAGCATGAGCTGCCCAACCCCATTGAGCAGTCACGCCTGATGGAGGCCATGCAGGGCCTCATGCGAGATGCGGCTGCGCAGCTCGTGTATCGATTGCTCGCGAAGCGCGACTACTCGATCCTCGAAGTACGGAAGCGACTCATGGCGGAGGGGTTTCCCGAGGACGTGGAGCGGCATACGGTGCAACGCTTCATGGATGCCGGCCTGCTGAGCAACCAGCGGTTTGCCGACGCGTTCATCCGAAGCAAGAAGTCTGCTGGCCTCGGCATGCAACGCATAGCGTACGAGCTAGCGAAGCGCGGCGTGGACGTGGGCGAGATCACGGGATGGCCCTCTGCGTACGCATGCCCTGACGAGGAGCGCGACCGGGCGCTTGCTGTGGCTTCGCGCAAGACGGTGCGCGAGCCCAATGCCTATGCAAAGATGGTCCGCTTCCTCTCGGGGCGTGGATTCTCGCTCGCCGTATCAAGGAGTGTCGCGAGGGAAGTGGTTCTCGAGTCATAGGGGCCAGCTGCCGCTCCATGGCAAGCCTGGTTCCCATGGCCTATGGCCTCATCGTCTCCCGGTATTTGTCAAGCATGCGTTTTTTGTCGATTTGTAATACATTTGTTCCTGTGGATTTGACATGAAGATGAAACATATTTAGGATTTAACTGTCATTTGAGCATCCCATGCTGCTGTTATGCAGTGTGATTTGTTTTGTTTTTTTGTTATAAACAGAGCGTTTTGTCTGACGCAGTGGCTCGGAGTAGCCTCGGATGGCGGGTTCCGTACGTATATACGTGCGGTCTCCAGAATACTAGAGGAAAGATTGAGTACATAGAGGAGCCATCCATGGTGGAAGTTGTCATCGCGGCAATTGTGGGGCTTACGATAGGGGGAGCCGCAGCATACCTCCTGTCAAACAGCAAGAGCAACACGCGTGTAATGGAAGCGGAACGCAAGGTGGAGGATGCTCGGGCCGAGGCCGAGCGCATCACGTCCAGGGCGCAAAGCGAGGCAAGCACCGCGCACAAGACCGCATTGCTCGAGGCCAAGGAAGAGATTCTTGCCCTCAAGCAGGAGTCCGAGGCCGAAGAAAAGCGTCGCAAGGCAGAAATTCAGCGCATGGAGAACCGCATTCTGCAGCGTGAGGAGTCGCTCGACAAGCGCAACAACGTGCTCGACAAGCGCGAGAGCCAGCTCTCCGGCATGCAGAGCGCGCTCGACAAGCGTCGCAACGAGATCGACAGTCTCTACGCCGCGCAGGAGGCGGAACTCGAGCGCATCTCGGCGCTCACCAAGGAGGACGCCCACAAGGAGATCCTCGATCGCGTGCGTGCAGACACCATCAAGGACGAGGCCCAGATCCTGCGCGACTCCGAGCAGCGGGTGCGAGCGCAGGCCGACAAGACCGCGCGCGAGATCGTGTCGACCGCCATACAGCGCTGCGCGGCCGACCAGGCGGGAGAGATCACGGTCACGTCCGTGCACATCCCCTCCGACGACCTGAAGGGGCGCATCATCGGCCGTGAGGGAAGAAACATCCGCACCTTCGAGCAGGTCACGGGCGTGACGCTCGTCATCGACGACACTCCCGAGACGGTCGTCCTCTCGAGCTTCAATCCCGTGCGACGCGAGATAGCGCGCGTGACCCTGGAAAACCTCATCGCGGACGGTCGCATTCACCCGGCCCGCATCGAGGAGATGTATCGCAAGGCGGAGAAGCTCGTGAACGAGCGCGTGATGGAGGCCGGCGAGCAGGCTGCCTTCGACGCGGGCATCCACGACCTCCATGCGGAGCTCATCAGGACCCTCGGTTCGCTGCGGTATCGTACGTCCTTCGGGCAAAACGTCCTGCAGCACTCCGTGGAGGTGTCTGCGCTCTGTGGCATGATGGCCTCCGAGCTTGGCTTGGAGCTGGGTCCCGCGAAACGCGCTGGTCTGCTGCACGACATCGGCAAGGCCATCGACCACGAGGTCGAAGGGCCCCATGCCGTCATCGGTGCCGACCTCGCGAGGCGTTACGGGGAGCGTCCCGGCATCGTGCACGCCATCGAGGCGCACCATGCCGACGTGGAGCCCGTAAGCGTGCTTGACGTGTTGGTCCAGGCAGCCGACGCGGTGTCTGCGGCACGACCTGGCGCCAGACGCGAGTCGGCCGAGGCGTATATCAAGCGCCTCGAGAAGCTTGAGGAGATATCGGACTCGCACGATGGCGTGGTGCGCACCTACGCGATGCAGGCCGGCAGGGAGCTTCACGTGATGGTGGAGCCGAGCAAGATCAGCGACGCAGAGGCCATAGTCCTGGCTCATGAGATCGCCAAGCAGATCGAGGACGAGATGGAATATCCCGGGCAGGTGCGCGTCGTGGTGATCCGCGAGTCTCGCGCCATCGGCGTTGCGAAGTAGCCCGTGAAAGACGGCATGCAATCAGACGCTTCTCTTGTAGACTTCGTCTCCGCCCTTCGGGGCGGGGACGGCTTGCGTGTAGAGGAGACGTTGGGAAGCGGCTTCGTGCGGCTGCGGGTGTCCGAAGCCGAGAGGCGACAGGCGAAGCATGACATACGATGCGTGGAAGACGCCGTCATCGAGCTTCTTCGCAACTCCCGCGATGCGGGTGCCAGGCGCTTGTTTGTCTCATCTGCTCGTGAGGGAAGCATCAGGACGATCACGATCATAGACGATGGGACCGGCATCCCGCAGAGCATGCACGAGCGCATATTTGACGCACGCGTGACGTCCAAGCTCGATACCGTGCATATGGATCGTTGGGGAGTCCACGGCAGGGGCATGGCGCTCTTCTCCATTCGGCAAAACGCGCAGAGAGCCGTCGTGGTAGACTCCTCGCTCGGGAACGGGACGGCCATACAGGTGGTCTTCGACGTGGGAGGCATCACCGAGCGTGCGGACCAGTCGAGCTGGCCCACCGTGGCATACCACGCAGGAAAGCCCGAGATTCGCGGACCGAGAAACATCTATCGCGCATGCGTAGAGTTTGCGCTCGAGACCAGGGATGCCTGCAGGGTCTACGTAGGGTCTCCGTCGGAGGTCGTCGCCACAATGCATCGTCGTGTCATCCCCGAAGGCCCTCATGTGCTCTGGCCAGACGATCCCGAGGGCATGCGAGGGATTCCGTTGATAGAAAGACCTGCGCTGGCGCGCGACGCACGTCAGATGCGCGAGGCCGCATCGTCTCTGGGGATCGAGATGAGCGAAAGGACGGCCCACCGCATCGTCCGACGGCAGATCGCTCCTTTGAGGAACGCGTTGGCCCAGGCGTCGACTCAGGCGACGAAGGGCCAGAGCGGCTCGACGCATGCGGGACCGCAGGTCACGTTGGCAGGACAGCCACGACGTCTCGTGATGAGCGACGAGGATCGCCAGGAGTTCTTGGATGACGTGGAGCGGGCCTTTGAGCGCATCGCTCAGAGGTATTATGTGGAGATGGAGGGCGAGCCGCGCATCCGCATGGATTCCCAGAGCGTTCACATCTCGTTTGGATATAGGGATATGGACTAAATATGCCTAAAGAAAGATACGCTCACACAAGATGATGTACCGCTCATGTGTCGTATCTCTCTGTATTCAACTTTTTCCTTCTATTTCTCAAATAATACCGCTAAAATCTTAACGATACCTTTTGAACGCAGCAGCATCGCAAGCAAGACGTCATAGCGTCCAGGAGAAGCAAAATGGAATTTCTCAAAGTATCAAGCAAGTCATCGCCTGCATCGGTAGCCGGTGCAATCGCCGGTATGGTGAAAGACGGCGTAGACGTGAATATTCAGAGCGTTGGCGCTGGTGCCGTAAACCAGGCCATCAAGGCCATTGCCATTGCACGTGGGTTCCTGATTCCCACGGGCATCGACATTTCCTGCGCTCCCACGTTTTCCGACATCACGATATCCGGAGAGAGCAGGACGGCCATACGCATTGCGATCTACGTGCATTCTCTTGGTTCGCAGGTCCCTCAGAGCCTTCCTTCCAATCAAGGCGAATAGTTCTCTCATCTATGGAAGACAAGGACCTTCTTGAAGGCAAGACCTACGTCGTGAAGACGTTTGGCTGCCAGATGAACCTTCACGACTCCGAACGTGTTTGTGGAATCCTCGATGCGCATGGATGTGTGCCGGTAGCGTCTTCCGACGATGCCGACATCGTAGTGTTCATGACGTGCTGCGTGCGTGAGAACGCCGATACGCGACTGTACGGTCAGGTGTCTGCCATGGTAAGCGCCCCCACGCCACCCTGTGGCAGAAGAGTCGTTGCCATAGGTGGCTGCATCGCGCAGCGCGATGGAAAACGTATACGATCCCATATACCAAACGCCGACGTCGTCTTTGGCACGAGCGCGCTTTCTTCCGTGCCTCGGCTGCTGAGCGACGCCTTCGCACGTGGAAAAGGCGAGGTGCTGGCCGACACGGACGAGACCAGCACGGGCTTCTCGACCGACCTTCCCACCAGACGCGCGACCTCATACCATGCGTGGGTTCCCATCATGACGGGATGCAACAACTTCTGCACGTACTGCATCGTCCCCTATGTGCGAGGTCGTGAGGCGAGCCGTCCTATGGAGTCCGTCTTGGCGGAGTGCGAGCGGTATGTGGGCGAGGGAACGCGCGAGATAACCCT
>CACXZL010000158.1 GCA_902772085.1 uncultured Coriobacteriaceae bacterium
AAGTCCATCACCCCGTTAGGTGATGGCAAAAGAAGGAGTATGTATGAACAAACAGCAGAAAAAGAGGGCCGCGCTGCATCGTCGTGCACGCAGTGTCCGTCCTAAGGTGTACGGCACCGCCGATCGTCCGCGTCTCACCGTGCATCGCACCAATGCGCATATCTATGCGCAGATCATCGACGATGCTGACGCAAAGACGATTTGCTCGGCTTCTACGTTGAGCCCGGAGTTCCGTGCGACTGGCAAGATTGGCTCAAACAAAGAGGCAGCCGAGTTTGTAGGCAAGCTTGTGGGTGAGCGTGCGCTCGAGAAGGGCGTCACCGCCGTGCGTTTTGACCGCAGCGGCTTCTTGTACCATGGCCGCATCAAGGCCCTTGCGGACGGTGCCCGTGCAGCGGGCCTGAAGTTCTAGGAGGATTCGATATGCCACGTGAACAGCGTAACAACAACAGGCGCCAGCAGCAGGAATCCGAATTTCAGGAGCGCGTCGTATATATCCATCGTGTGTCTAAGGTCGTCAAGGGTGGCCGTCGCATGTCACTCGTTGCTCTCGTAGTCGTGGGCAACGGCAAGGGTACCGTGGGCATTGGTATGGGTAAGTCCACTGAAGTGCCTCTGGCAATCCAAAAGGGTGTTGATGACGCAAAGAAGAACCTCTTTACGGTGCCCGTTACCGAGAGCGGCACCGTGCCGCATGAGGTCGAAGGCCACTTTGGCGCGGGCCGCGTACTCATCAAGCCCGCTATCGAGGGTACCGGCGTCATCGCCGGCGGTCCCGTGCGTCCGCTCTTCGAGCTCGCAGGCATCACCAACGTGCTTTCCAAGTCCCTCGGGACCAACAACGCCCTCAACATCATCAAGGCTGCCGCCGAGGGCCTCAAAGAGCTCTCCAGCCCCGAAGAGGCGGCTGAGCGTCGCGGCATGACCGTGAGCGAGATGTTCGTCGGGAAGGAGAACTAACGATGGCAGACAAGCTCAGGATCAAGCTCGTACGTAGCTGCGGCCCTGCTGTAAAGAAGGACCAAACGGCGACCTGCCGCGCACTAGGTCTTCGCAAGATCAACAGCGTGGTGGAGCAGCCGGACAACCCGAGCATTCGAGGAATGATCTTCAAGGTCAAGCACCTTGTAGAAGTGGAAGAGATATAGGAGTCATCATCTATGCAGCTTAATGATCTTCGCCCCGCGGAGGGCTCCACAAAAGCGCGCAAGCGCATTGGCCGCGGTAACGCTTCTGGTCATGGCACCACTGCTGGTCGCGGTACCAAGGGTCAGCTTTCTCGTTCCGGTGGCGGCAAGGGTGCCGGCTTCGAGGGTGGTCAGCAACCGCTCGCGATGCGTTTGCCCAAGCTTCCCGGTTTCATTAATCATGGTCGTATTGAGTACACGCCCGTGAACGTTTCCCTGCTCAACAACCTCTATGAGGATGGGGAAGTGGTGGATGCCGAGAGCCTCATGGCCAAGGGTGTAATCAAGCATGATTACATTCCCGTGAAGGTTCTCGGCGACGGTGAGCTTGCAAAGAAGCTCACGGTGCGCGTCGACAAAGTATCCGCATCTGCACTTGCAAAGATTGAACAGGCCGGTGGAAAGGTCGAGGCGTGCTAAAGGGAATCGCCAATGCCTTCCGAGTTAAGGAGCTCCGCAACAAGATTTTGATTACCATCGGAATCTTGGCCATTTACCGTTTCGGTGCGTACCTTCCCGTACCGGGCATACCTTTCCGTGGCATGCTCAATGCGTACGAGTCGGCTGCCGCTGGAAGCGGTGCATTGGCAGTGCTGAACCTCTTCTCGGGAGGTGCCCTCTCTCGCGTCTCGGTGTTTGCGTTGGGCATCATGCCCTACATCACAGCCCAGATCATCTTCCAGATGATGCAGGCTGTGATACCAAGCCTGCAGGCGCTTGCACAGGAAGGTGAATCAGGCCAGCGTAAGATCACGCAGTACACGCGTTATCTCACGATTGCCCTCGCGCTTATCAATGCCATTGGTTACCTGTTCTTGTTTAAGAGCAGCGCCTACGGCTTGGACTTCTCTGGCCTGCCGTTCCCTTCATGGATTGAGGACATCATCATAGTGGGTACGCTTCTCACCGGTGCCATCATCATCATGTGGCTCGGCGAGGTCATGACACAGCGAGGTATCGGCAACGGCATGTCGCTGATCATCTTTGCAAACATCATGAGCGGTCTTCCCATGGCCCTCATCCAGTCCGTTACCAGCGCGGACAACGGAGTGATTATCACCATAATTACGGTGTTGGTTATTCTCGTAATCATTCCGATTATTGTCTTTATCGAGCGTGGCCAGCGTCGTATCCCCATTCAGTACGCAAAGCGTGTGGTGGGTCGTCGTATCATGGGTGCGCAAGCTACGTACCTGCCAGTCAAAGTAAACACCGCAGGCGTAGTCCCCATCATCTTCGCCAGTGCGATTCTGTACTTCCCTGCTCAGATTGCTGTTTTCTTCCCCAATGTGGAATGGATGCAGAACTTTGCAAACGCCATTGCGAGCGGCTGGTTGAACTGGCTTCTGTCCGTGATTCTCATCGTGTTCTTTGCGTACTTCTATACATCGATGGTGTTTAATCCCGATGAGACGGCAGACCAGCTCCGCAAGTCCGGTGGTTTCATCCCCGGCGTGCGTCCAGGTACTGCGACGGCAAACTACATCAAGAACGTCCTGAATCACATTACGTTGCCTGGCGCACTCTTTATGGCCATCATCGCCGTTGTGCCTTCCATCGTATTTGCCTTCACAAACAACAGCCTCATACAGTCTTTTGGCGGTACGTCGATCTTGATCATGGTGGGCGTTGCCATGGACACCCTTTCTTCGCTGGAATCCCAGCTGAAGATGCATAACTACGAGGGCTTCTTCAAGTAAGAGCTTGAGTAGGCAAGAGACTGCGCAAACGGGGATCTTCGGGTCCCCGTTTTTTCATAAGAACCCCTCGAGGGAAGTCTTTGTATACACGAATTCCTTTTGCCGTGAATTCGTAGCAAAAGGGGTTTGGTCCCTTTTGACGGCCAGTTTAGTTGTAGACTATACCCATATGTATACACCGTAAGAAAGGCGGTACACCATGAACATAGTACTCTTGGGAGCTCCGGGCGCAGGCAAGGGAACGCAGGGTCAGAAGCTTGTAGAGGAGTATGGCATCGCCCACATTTCCACGGGCGACCTGCTTCGTGCAGCCGTGCAGGCTCAGAGTGAGCTTGGCAAGCAGGCAAAGGCTTACATGGACGCTGGCCAGCTCGTACCTGATCAGTTGGTCATCGATTTGGTGAAAGAGCGTCTTGCGCAGCCTGATGCACAAAAGGGCTTCATGCTTGACGGATTCCCGCGCAACATCGCCCAGGCCGAGACGCTTGATGGAGAGCTTGCGGAGATGGGCGTCGAGCTTGACGCTGCCCTTCTTGTCGACGTGCCGTTTGACGTTATCGTAGAGCGTCTCAGCTCCCGCCGTACTTGTCGAAGCTGCGGCTATACCGCTCCTGCAGGCGTCGATACCTGCCCTCGTTGTGGAGGCGAGATGTATCAGCGTGACGACGACAAGCCCGAGACCATTCAGAAGCGTTTGGATACCTATCAGAATCAGACGCAGCCGCTCATCGACTACTATAAGGGTCACGGCATCCTTAAGGCGGTAGACGGCAATCGTGCCGTGGACGAGGTCTATGTAGACGTAAAGAAGGTCCTTGGCGCATGATTCATATAAAGACACCTCAAGAGATTGAGGAGTTCAAGGTTGCAGGATCGCTCTCAAAGGCGGTCCTGCGCCGCGCTGGACGTATGGTAAGGCCAGGCGTAACGACGCGTGAGATAGACCAGGTAGTAGAGAGTTTCATACGACTGCACGGGGCGGTTCCCGGTTTCAAAGGTTTATACGGCTTTCCAGCAAGTATCTGTGCTTCGATAAACGAAGAGATCGTGCACGGTATTCCGTCAAATCGCGTACTGGAAGATGGAGACATCCTCTCCATCGATACCGGCGCCACGGCTGGTGGCTGGGTGGGGGATAATGCCTGGACCTTCTTTGTGGGCACGCCATCGCAGGAAGTAAAGGCGCTCTGCGAGGTAACGCTCGATTGCCTCAAGGCGGGCATAGCGCAAGCAGTGCCAGGCAATCATATTGGCGACATTGGCTTTGCGGTGCAGTCGCTTGCTGAGCGTCATGGCTATGGCGTTATACGCGAATACGTCGGCCACGGCGTGGGTCACGTGATGCACGAAGACCCCAACGTTCCCAACTTCGGAAAGAAGGGACGTGGCGTCAAGCTGCAAGTAGGTATGGTGATTGCCATCGAGCCCATGATTGCGATGGGAACGTACAAGAATCATACGCTTGCAAATGGTTGGACGGTCGTCACAAACGATCGAAAGCCCGCGGCACACTATGAAAACACGGTTGCCATCACCAAAGACGGACCGGTTATTTTGACCGAAGATGCTGAGGGTGCATGGTGCTCCTTCCAAGGTGGCGAATAGACTAATTTCCTTAAGCCCTCGAGGGAAACGTGACAGGGGGACGAATCTCCCTGTCATGTCCTTATTCGCAGATTTTGTTTACCTTGTGGCTATTTCATGCACTCTAGACAACGAGTTGGTTCTTTAGTAAAGTGTACAATTGCTCTGTCAACTGTAAGGAAAGGTACAAAAGGGTGAGCAAACAAGACGCAATAGAGCTTGAAGGCACCGTAGTCGAGCCGCTGCCCAACGCTATGTTCAACGTTGAGTTGGAAAACGGCAAGACCATCCTCTGCACCATATCGGGCAAGATTCGCATGAACTACATCCGCATCCTTCCGGGTGATAGAGTAGTCGTGGAGATATCTCCCTATGATCTTACAAGAGGACGCATCACTTACCGTTACAAGTAAGTTTTGCGACCATACAGCCGGTTATTCACGCCAGCGGCTGGGCGAGTATATAGATGCGAGTCAGCACCACCTGTCTCGCACACTGCACTGTAGGTTTTATTGGAAAGGACAGACGATGAAGGTACGCCCTTCTGTTAAGAAGATGTGCGACAAGTGCAAGGTCATTCGTCGCCACGGCAAGGTCTACGTCATCTGCGAGAACCCGCGCCACAAGCAGCGCCAGGGCTAAGAGAGGAGTTTTAAATTGGCCCGTATAAACGGCGTCGATCTTCCGCGCGATAAGCGCGTAGAGATTGGACTCACTTACATTTATGGTATCGGACTTACTCGCGCAAAGAAGATTTGCGAGGCCGCAAACGTAAACCCAGACACTCGTGTCAAGGATCTCACCGAAGACGAAGTTACGCGCATGCGTGACTACATTGATGGGAACTACACTACTGAAGGCGACTTGCGTCGCGAGGTACGCCAGAACACCGCTCGCCTTATGGAGATCGGTTGCTACCGCGGCCTTCGCCACCGCAAGGGTCTCCCTGTGCATGGCCAGCGCACCCACACCAACGCA
>CACXZL010000159.1 GCA_902772085.1 uncultured Coriobacteriaceae bacterium
CTACGAGCAGGTCCATTGTCGTAGGAACTGGGCTTCCCACGGCATCGCAGCTCCTCCTCGCCCTCCGAGCCCGGCGAACTGCGTCGGTGGTCGCACCGAGCAGTCTTGGCATGTAGGGACGAAGGTGCTTCTTGCCCGCAAGGGTGACATCGATCAAGTCAGGAGGTCGATCGTCGCCGATTCTCGCGAGGCCATCGAAAGGGTCCTTGCTCTGGAGCAAGACCGAAGTCGCGCGTTGGTGCTGCGCGTGAGCGACGTCGACCTAATCGAGGCTGTCAAGATCGCCGTTGCGGGCGAGAAGCCATCGAGGGGCAAGGGCGAGTGGGGCCTCCTGCAGGACGACTGCCTGATCGTTGCCGCGCTCGAGAGGTTCATGAGGGGACACGCCGAGGATCGTATCGTGCTCTGCAGCGGCAACACATCGGACTTCGCCGAGGGGCCAAAGGGGAGTCGTGGGCTGCACCACGACATCGCAGGGCGGTTCAGGGACGCCGTCTACTTCGAAAACCCTGTCGAGTGCATCCAGCTGCTGGAGGCCGACCTTGGCGAAACAGGCAGGGCAGAGCTCGCGCAGCTTGGAGAGGCATACGAGCGGGTCTCCGCCGCGCGCGTGCCCGAGGGCCTTCTGGTCATGGCCAACGTAATCGAGCACATCTCGGAAGCCATGGAGAAGGAGCGGCAGGCGTTCGAGGAGAACCGGGGCATCGTCGCCGGCCTCATGGCATTTGCCCAGCCGCGCACCCGCGTCGGCTGTTTGTGTCCGCGTCGCCCGGTACGAACGTGGGCCCAGAAAGGGTTCAATGCATCAGGAATTCCACGAGCGGGACGCGGCTGGCAAGGCCAGTCCAAAAACGGTTGTGGTGGCGTGACGGGAGCCCAACACAGGTATTATTTTCAAGAGTCGTGGTATGTGGCCGAATGATGGGAAGGGTGCGCGCAGAGACCGCAAAGCGCCATAAACGCCTGCGAGCAATGCCGTGGCCAGCCCCGTGCTCACGCCAGCATTTTCGATGCGGTCCCTTCTGAGTCGCACGATGCGGTGGCGTCAGGTTTGTCCGAATGCGTGTGGGAGCTCGATCTGCCGATACATACAGGCGGAAGCCTCGGACGGCAACCCGCATCCTCGCTGGGGATGACGTATTACGTTGAGCCATCGAATGAGAGGCCTCCGTAAGTACACATTTTCTCCATATGCGAAAATTTTCGGAGAGCCTCTGGGCTTTCTGAGGGCCACTGGAGTGGGTTCTTGCGTCAAGTGGTATTCGTGCGTATGGCTTCCACTCACACGGCTTGCATGGGTCTCTGCGGCTTATAACAGCGTGAATAGAGCTCGGTCAGAAAGACCTATGTTGGAAGGTTTCACGAGTGCTAGTTCGCAAAGCTGGTTTTGGTACTCTAGCTTCGACTGATCGTTTGGAAGCGGGAGGTGCGATCAATGGCAGCAGTAGCCAGTACATATGCTCCGGGTGAACGAGTCGGCAGATTTGTGGCCAACATCGAAGCTGTTAGAGGTGCGCTTCAAACTATTTCTGAGTGGAGCGACGATAATGGCAGGGTGTCTGAGGACATGACCTATCATGACGTTCTTAGAACTGGAATGGACATAATCGACGGCAACGAGTCATACGCGCGACTGTTCAGGGTGGTCTAAATGTCGTTGGGCGAAGAGGCATTCTCGTATAGGACGGAAGCTCGATACGGGAAGATGCCGGAAAAGAACTGTCTCGATCGGGTTAACGAGATTTTAGACGCATGGGAGAGGTTCTGGAACCTCTCCCAATTTGATAAATTTGGCTGGATGCCAAGATGGTCAACGTATGCATTGTCCGATGTGGCTATTCGTGTCGACAAACGTAAGGAGTACTACGCGTTCTTCCACGACATGAAGATCAAGGAACGAAAGTATGCGGGATTGGTGGCATACTGGATAGTAAAATTTCACCCGTTTTCCGTGGACGTGCGGAATCCCTCAGAGCTTACGCCGTATCAGGATTGGCTTATGGGTCTTTGGTTGCTGCGCTTGTTTGTACTCGCAGGACGAGCAACCGGATTGACCTCGCTCAGCGCGAGCGTGACAAGTACAAGGAGCTCTTGAACGAGTATGATGAGGCGAGCAGAGATGTCGAGCTGCTTCATGGTATTCGTCGACGTTTGGGCAAGAGCGACTAGCCCCTCTGGTTGCATGCGTGGTGGTAGGGGTGCAGGGATGAGCGCACGACTCGACGCGTAATACAGCAATACGCTACTCCCATGGCGTCGGCCACGACATGCTCGTCTGGGCGCTTTTCAAGATCATAACGTTCGGCGAGTCCGGCATGTTCTACTCATGCCTCAATCGCCTCGTTGGGGCGGCGGTCGTGCGCGAACTGTGGAAGCCTACGGCGAAATATCCCGCACCATAAACACGTTGGCAAAGGTGGAGTAGATAACCCGTCTCGCTCTACGCGGCCACGAAGAAGAGCGACGAGCTGCTGGAGCACGCCTACGCCAAGCTCTACGGCATCCCCTCGGCGGGCCTGCGCTTCTTCACCGTGTACGGCCCGGCGGGGCGCCCGGACATGTTCTACTTCTCCGCCACGCGGAGGCTCGCCGCGGGCGGGACCGTGCGTATCTTCAACCACGGCAACTGCATGAGGGACTTCACCTACGTGGACGACGTCGTGGAGGGCGTGTGGCGCGTGATGCGGGGCGCCCGTATGGGCTACCGGGGAGGACGGCCTGCCGCCCCCATACGCCGTCTACAACATCGGCGGCGGCAGGCCGGAGAACCTCATGGATTTCGTCTCCACGCTCCAGGAGGAGATAGACGACCGCAATCGCGAGATACAGCTTCCGCTCGTCGACCGAATGAACGCGAACCTATTGGAGAGCATGCTTGCTGAGGAGCTCAAGGGTCGTGTGCAGTCGGCTTACGTTATCACCCTCGGCAGTAAATCCGCCGCATGGGTCAACATGCTGGTAAAGTTGTATGTGGCAACCGTACACTACGGGTCTTTCACGCATGTGCTGCTGTTGGCCCGAAGGATGAGGCTTGTCGCATCGTACGTCTGGCAAACGACGGAGAACCGTGCGGCACTTATTACCGAGCTCAAGCTAGCCTAGGTGACAGACAGCGAGAAGAACATACGCGGCTTTCTCGCCACAAATGGACAGCTCCTTGGGCACCTAACCTGCAAGGAAGCCGACTCCGCATTCCAGTTTGCTTGGGGCGCCGCGTCCGGACGCGGACGGAACGAGACGAGGATGACGGCACTCGCTACGCTTGGTCCCTTCCTTTCGGACGTCGTATTCCGCGAGGCCATGCACGACGCAAAAGATCTCTGCGAGAGGCTCCTAACCGACGCTCCAATTCCCCCAGGTTCTTTGAACCGAATGCTTTCTCAATGCGCGCCGCGCGAATTGCGTATGGCGTTGCTTAAGAAGCATTGGGGCACACCTGGCGAACTTGGTCGGCTCGCGAAGTTGCTGGGGCATCTCGTCGCGGAAAATCTGTGGGGGTTCATTAACGACGACACCCTCTTTTGTTCGCTGGAGTTCCTGCTGTCGCTAACCGCACACGAGTGTAACGAGGTGCGCAGGTCGGCGATAGATGCAGTTCTACCCATGACGCGGCACCCCAGGAATGCCCGTCCCACATGCGCGGCCCTTACGCATATTTTCGCGTCATCGCACCCGGGGTCGAAACATACGATACTGAATGCGCTGGAAAGTGGTGGATTGTTCGATCCTGGTGAGCGCTCACATATCATACGGACTGCCTCAAGCTCCTCTTGCTATTACGTGCGTATGCGGGCTATTGATTCTGAGTTCCCGAGGTTTCCTTAGCCCACAACCGGGAGGCCGATCGTCTCCGGGCACTATCGGTATCCACGGTGGCAATCCTGTCCTTCGATGGATGGCGGGAAGTGTAGTCGCGGAGATCGATGCCGCAGAAAACATCAAACCCAGCAAGAAGAAATCCACAGAGAAGATCTACGGCATTGTCGCCTCCTGGATCATGGGGCTGGACAGAGCGATCCGGCATGAACAGCAGGGCAGTGTGTACGACGATCCCGAACACGGGCTGTGGGTTTTGTGATCTTTACTATTATGCTCGCCATTATGTGTTTTGAGAGCATGAAGGTAAAGTTATTACACTACGGAGGTAAAGATTCCATTGGAACTGACAATGGCAGAAAAGCGTGACCTGATCGAGAGAGTCACGGGGCTTGTGAAAAAACGACATCCTGAACAAAGAGGACAGGGATAACATCTTCCGGGTGTGCCTTGCGGCATGCGGCCGGGAACTGGCAAAGCTGAACACTGCGGAATAAAAAACTGCCGGCGATGAACCGGCGGTCAGGATCATTCGAGGGAGAAGCCCTGTTTCAGGACGGTGATCCAGTCTCGTTTTCCGTAAAGGAAGCGCACGATGTAGACGGTGCGGCTTTCTTCGGAGATGACGTAGAAGGCAATGTGGTTCTTAACCAGCGTGAAGCGGATGCCCCAGGATTTCAGGACGGGGTCATCCACCAGGGCCAACTTCTCCGGGAAGGCGGAAAGCTCGCCGATCCTCTTTTCTGCCTCATCGAGAAGGTCATCCGCGGCCTGCGGATTGAGCAGCACGAATTCGATGTAGTCGGCGGCGCTGCTCAGATCCCTTTCGGCGGCACGGGTGACGTGGGTGCCATAGCTCACCTTTTCCGCCTCGCCCTGATGTCAGAAAGCGCCTCGGAAAAAGGCCGGGTGTTCCCGGTCTTGATATCATCCATGCCTTCCTGCAGGAGGCCGTAGAGCTCAAAGCGTCCGAGAAGCCGTTCGTAGGCTTCGATGCTGAGGACGGCAAGGTCCCCCTTCCCGTTCTTCGTGATGAATACGGGCTCGCCGTACTGGTGGCAGAAGGAAGATATCTCGTTGTAGCGGTTGCGGAGGTCCGCGCTGGATTTGATGGTGGGCATAGTGTTCACCTCCTTGGAAGATAACAAAATTATACACGAATATCTTTATATAGTCAAGTGGGAAAGGAGTCCAAGATTGAGATGGAAAGAATGGCTCGGCTTCACAAAGCCGAGGGACGCTCCCGATACGGAGCTTTTGCAGATCGAGGACAACGTCCGGGATTCGGGCGGCGTTTTGTCTTCGGCATGACGAACAGCGGGGAGCTGGTGAATGAGAAACCCGCCTCGCAGATATCCACGGTCTATGCCTGTGTGCGGCTTCTGGCCGAGACGGTGGCGAGCCTGCCACTGCACCTCTACAGGTTTACCGACGCGGGAGCCGGTAAGGGCTTTCCGCCCTCTCGCGGTCATCGTATATTCCCGTAAAGTGCTGTACATAGCAAGCCTGTATTGGTTTCAGAGCCTTCGGTAGTTTTCGTGGCCTGGGGATTTGCTAGGCGGCGTTCGTCCTGCTGGCCTTCTCCTTCCTTCTCTTCCTGTCA
>CACXZL010000160.1 GCA_902772085.1 uncultured Coriobacteriaceae bacterium
GGGGGGACGGAGGAAGTGACACGCTGCTGAGCAGCGTGTCACTTCCTCCGTCCCCCCTGTCACGTTCCCGTCACATCCGGGCGTGCCCACCTCTGCCTTACCTCTGCCTCATGGCGTAGTCCTTGTCCTCGTCAATCATGTCCAGCATTATGCGGGCGAAGGTCGGGTCGAACTGGGTGCCCGTGCCCTTCTCAATCTCCTCGCGCGCCACCGCCTGGGGCAGCACGTCGCGATAGCTCCTGCGGGAAGTCATTGCGTCGTAGGTGTCTGCAACGGCGATGATGCGCGCCTCCTCGGGAATGTCCGTCCCCGAGATGCCGTCCGGATAGCCCTTCCCGTCGAAACGCTCATGATGCCAATGGGCGCCAATCGCGAGTTCGGGGAACTCGGGGATGTTTTGGAGTATGTGCCAGCCCATCTCAGGATGCCGCTTGGTGATCTCGTATTCTTCGTCTGAGAGCCTCGTGGGCTTGTTGATGATGCTGTCAGGTATGCCGATCTTGCCGATGTCATGGAGCAGCCCGATCAGATAGATGTTTTGAGCCGACTCCTCGTCGTAGCCATAACGCAGCGCGATTTCCTTTGAATAGCGGGCAACCCGCATCGCATGGCCGTTGGTGTACTCGTCCTTGGCGTCGACGGCACCCGCGAGCGTCATAACGATCTGGACATTGAGGCGCTTGAGCTTCTCTTGTTGGGCGACGACCTCGGCGGTCTTCTCCCTCACCTGGCCCTCCAAGTCGTTTTGCAGACGAACCAGCTCTATGATGTGACGCACGCGCATGAGGAGCACCTCGGGCACGAAGGGCTTCTTGATGAAGTCCATCGCGCCTGCCTCGAGGCCATGGGTCTCGGACTCGCTGTCCTCATCCGCCGTCAAGAACACCACGGGGATGCTCGCGGTCTCGGGGTCGTCCACTATACGCCGGAGGGTCTCGAAGCCGTCCATCCGCGGCATGTGAATGTCGAGCAGAATCAGGTCGGGACGCCTGCCGCCCGCCAAGAAGCGCAGGGCGTCCTCACCCGAGCGGACGCAGCTCGCCCGCATGCCGCTCTTCACGAGAATATGGCTCGCCGCCTTGAGGTTGTTTGCGTCGTCGTCAACGACCAGGATCCATTCGTTCATTGTGCGTCTCCCTCATATGCCAGCTGCTCAAGCAGCGCGTCCAGTCCTTCTTCTGCGGTGATGGTATCGAAGGCGTCGAGCGCGTCCACGACACCCTCCAGCGCCTCGCGCAGCTCCAATCCGTCGCACGTAAGATCACACAGTGGCCTCAGCACGTCTGCCGCGCGCTCCGCCTCGAAGTCGTCCATGAGGGCACGTGCCTCCTGGAGACGTTCGCGCAGCTCGTGCGCGGAGATGGTGGGCCGCAGCTCCTCGGCGTCGTCTTGCGGCGTCTCATCTGGACGCTCGTCAAGGGCGAGCAGCCGGCGCAGGTCCTCGGCGGTGCGCTCGTAGCGTTCCAACAGGGCATCCGCGCCTTCCTCAATCTGACTGACGTCTTCGGCCTTGGCGGCAAGCTCCTGCTCGAAGGCCATGTCCGAAAGATCGTTGGCCCCGATCTGGCGAGCGGTGCTCTTGAGGGCATGGACGCGAATCTGATAGTCGTGCCAGTCCCGCTCGTCCAAGTCCCTTCTGATCAAGGACAGGTTGCGCGTCTCACCCTCGGCAAAGGAGGACGCGAGCTCGATGTAGAAGTCCTTGTCGCCTGCGGCATAGCGAAGACCGGCTTGGGTGTCGAGGCCAGCCGCGCCAAGTCTCGCGACCAGGTCGCCAGACGCCAAGCCCGAATCGCCTTGTCCCGTCTCGGGCCTTGCCGCATCGGTTTCCGACGTGCCAGGGTCGGACGTCGGTGCTGGTTCGCGCGACGTGCAGAGGCTTTCGGGCAGCCAGCGCACTAGCAGCGCCTCAAGCTTGCTCACGTCGATGGGCTTTGAGAGGTAGTCGTCAAAGCCTGCGGCAAGGTAGCGCTCACGCGCGCCGTTGACGGCGTTCGCGGTCTGCACGATCGCCTTCGTTTCTTCGGGCAGAAGCCCCTCGTTGCGCATGCGCTCAAGTGTCTGAACGCCATCCATCTTCGGCATCATATGGTCCAAGAATACAATGTGGTAGGTCCGGTCGCGCACATAGTCAATCGCCGCAAAGCCCGACTCCACCAAGTCTGGCACGATGCCAAAGAGCTTGAGGAGGTTCTTTGCCACCTTGAGGTTCATCTCGTTGTCGTCGACTACCAAGATCCTGGCGTCGGCCGCCCACAGGGTCTCGGAAGCGACTGACTGCTGGCTCGCGCTCAGGCGCTTGGAGTAGTCGCCGATCGGAGTCGCGTCGGCAATCTCCTGACTCACGACGAAGGAAAACACGGAGCCCTTTCCGTAGGTACTTTTGACCTCCAGATGACCGCCCATCATGTCAAGCAGGCGCGTGACGATCGACATCCCGAGTCCCGTGCCCTCGATACTGTGATTGCGCACCTCATCGAGGCGCTCGAAGGACTCGAACAGCCTGGGCAGGTCCTTGTCACGGATGCCTATGCCGGAGTCCTCGACCTCGACGGCGAGCATGATGGATCCATCCTGTTGGTTTTCGCCATGAATGCTCAGACGAACAAACCCCTTCTCCGTGTACTTCACGGCATTGGTCAGCAGGTTCATGATGACCTGGGACAGTCGCACGTCGTCGCCCACCATACGCGACGGAAGCTCTGGATCGACCTCCACGCGAAGCTCAAGGCCCTTGCCACGAGCACGCTCTGAGATCGACACGACCAGATTGTTTATGAACGAGGTGGCATCGTACTCCACCGGCACGATTTCCATTTTGCCCTCTTCGATCTTGGAGAAGTCAAGCACGCCGTTGATGAGCGACAGGAGCGTCCTTCCCGACGTCTTGATGTTTGATGCGTAGTCGAGAATCGAAGGGTCGTCCGACTCTCGGAGTATCATCTCGTTCATGCCCAGCACGGCGTTGATGGGCGTACGGATCTCGTGCGACATCTGGGCGAGAAAGCGACTCTTGGCGTGGCCGGCGGCGATGGCAGCGTCCGCGGCCTCCCGCATGCGCACGTTCATGTCGTCCTGCCAGCGCATGAGCGCCGTGAGCTGGCGATAGACCATGATGGCGCAGATAACCAGGACGGCAAGGACCAGCCCGACCGAGAGGAGGGTGAATCCGTAGACGCTCAGAAAGTCCACGGGACGGTAGACCGTGAAACGCGATTGCGCGTTGTTCTTGGCGGTGATGATGCGCAACGCGCCGTCGTAGTCGCGCACGATCACGGAGCTGCGACCGTCGGCCTTCACCTGTCCGTAGTTCAGATCCGAGACGTTGGTGGTGTTGCCCTCGGCCATCTGGTAGCTGCCATAGGGGTGGTTGATGATGACGCCCTCGGAATCCGTCAGGAAGGCATAGCCCTTGTCGGTATAGCTGCCGCCCAGGATATCGATGAGCTTGTCCATGAAGAAGTCGATGCCGAAGTTTCCCAAGAACTCTCCCGTCTCGGCATCGTAGACCCTCTCGGCAAAGGTCACGCAGTACAGGCCCGTCTGCTCGTCGTAGTAGGGTGCCGATATCGACCAGCCGGTCTCGGAGTTGATGGTGTCTATGTACCATTGCCGCTCCTCCACATGCCAGTCCTTGGGCGGCAGCCATCCGTTGTTCATGTACACGGTGGGATTGCGGTCGGGATTCGTCATGTAGGTGACCGAGATCTCTGGGTATTGCCTGGTGATGCGGTCAAGGTAGGCGACCATTCCGTCGTAGTCGTCCAGCATCTTCGGGTTGGTGGAGACCACGCTGCAAAACATATCCAGGATGCTCTTCTGCTGGCTCACCCATTCCGACACCATGTAGTCGTAGACGTCCACCGAGCTTTGGATGGCCTCGGTCCCCCAGCGCAGGGACATCCACACGTTTGACACAGAACTCACCACGACCACGAGACATATCAAAAACAGTATGCGCGTCCGGAATCGCGCGTTGAGCCTCCGGTCTGTCTCCTTGTTGGCTTCCTTGTGGTCATCCTCCTCTGGAGCCTGCGACATGGCTTGGATGCCTTGAACGGCATCGAGTATCTGGCGTCCGGCCGTTTGCACGAGGGCAAGGTTGGCCTCCAGGTCCTCCTGGCTTGTGGGCTCTTGCCCCCGATCGGCCTCCAGGAGCGTGGCGAGAGGATCAGTGAGCTGGTCGGCTATCTGAGCGAGGGTCGCATCTCGCTCCTTCACCTTGAGGTGCATTGCCCGCTCGCGTCGCTCGGTCACCAGGAAGAGGCCGGTGATCAGCGCCGTGAGCATCACGACGATCGCGATGCTGCCCAGGAACTGGAGGTAGGAGTCCTTGTACAGGTCCCAATCGTTCTCGCTCACGATAAGGTACCACCCGAAGCCGGAGGAAGTGGCGAAGAGGTTTTCGTAGTGCAGGCCAGATCTCATGCGCGTGCTCACGAAGCCCCCTCGGGCCTTCACCTGACCCAATATGCCCGAGAATTCAGGTAACTCGTAGGCAAGCTGCTTGCCGATCAGCTGCTCGTCCGAGCATCCCGCAATGATGCCGTCGCCCGTGACGATGACGGCGTATCTGGAGCCGTCTCCGTAGGTCTGCGTGATGTGCGACTGAATGGTCTCCATGGTGTAGTCCATGGCCAGCACGGTGTCCGAGTCTCCCAAGAGCACGGAGACCGTGAAGCAGATGTCTTTTGTCATCGCGTCCACGTAAGGAGCCGACACATAGGTGCGGTCGCGCTTGGCGCCTCGGTACCAGTCCCTCTTCGTCGCGACGTAGTCGTCGGGCATATCGAAGTCGGGGATTATCGCCCATCCCGTTCCCGCCATGTAGACGTTGAAGCAGCCGTCCACATCCTTTAGGATCTCCGCCTTCTTCGAGTAAACAAAGTCTTTGATCTTCTTGGGGTCGCCCAGGTAAGGATGGGCCTGGATCCCGAGCGACATCGCAAGTCGCTGCGCATCGTCTATGGTGGACTCGAAATCGCCGCTGACGCTCTCCAGATGGTATCGACCCGCATCCCTGGTCAGGTCCGAGGTGAACCTAAACACCCGCCAGATGTTCAGGAACAGCACCACGACCAGAACTGCCGCGGCGATCAACACGATCCTTTTGGGGTTCTTCTTTTCTTTCATGGGCACTTCACCCCTTCGTCGCCAACAAAAAAGCGGATGGTCGATACACATCAGGACAAGCAACGTTCGCGCACTGTGACTCACGCATCGAGAGAACGGTAACACCATGAACACGATAGGCTCGACCTAGCGATCGCCCTCGTCCGTCACTCATATTTCAATATCATAATATCTCAAGAAGAGGCTTTTTTCGTGTTGGATTGATGCGGCGATTCAAAGCGGCGCAATCTGCGTCGCCTCTGAC
>CACXZL010000161.1 GCA_902772085.1 uncultured Coriobacteriaceae bacterium
GTCGGCATAGAGGGTCACGCCCTCGATGGCGGTGAGGCCGTCGATGGCGCGGCGCAGCAGCTTCTGCTCGTGCTTCGCCACCGCGTCGAAGCCGACCTCCTCGAACGCCTCGATCGCCTTCGCGAAGGCGATCTGCCCCAGGTAGTTGGGCGACCCGGCCTCCCAACGGTCCGGCGCCTCGAGCCAGGTGGCGTCGTAGTCGCTCACCACGTCGACCATGCCTCCGCCCCGGTAGGCGGGCAGGTTCGCGTTGAGCAGCTCCGTCCTGCCGACGATGCAGCCGCCGCCGAAGGGCGCATACATCTTGTGCGCGGAGCATACGAAGAAGTCGATGTCCTCGCCCGCCGCCCCGCCCGCCAGCGAGAACGCGCGGTGCGCCGCGATCTGGGCGCCGTCGACCACCATGACCGCTCCCGCGTCGTGCGCGAGCTTGGCGATGGCGTGCACGTCGTGCACGTAGCCCGTGACGTTGGAGGCCGCCTGCACGCTCACGACCTTCACCCCGCCGTCGGCGAGCAGCTCGGAGAAGTCGTCCATCCTCAGGCGGCCGAGCTCGTCCACCTCGACGTAGCGCACGGTCGCCCGCGAGCGCCAGGGGAGGTCGTTCGCATGGTGCTCGGAACGCGTGGTGATCACCACGTCGTCCGGGCCCGACACGAGCGCGCCAGCGATTTTGTTCAGTGCGTCGGTGGCGGTGCCGCAGAAGCAGCACGTGTAGTTGCCGTTGTTTGCGCCGAAGAAGCGCAGCACCACGTCGCGCGCGGCGTTGAAGCGCTGGGTGGACAGCGACGACTTCTGGCCCTTGCCGCGGCCGATGGACCCGTACATGGGCAGCGCCTCCTCCACGGCGGCGAGCACGGTGGTGAGGGCGGGCGTCGTGGCGCCGTTGTCGAAGTTGATGGCGACGGCCTTGTCGCCGTTCGCCAGCTCCACCTGGTCGTCCACGCCCACGAAGCAGCTCCGGTCCACCAGGCCGTCTTTGTTTAGCGTGAGCGTGGCCGGCGCGCCCTTCTCCGCGACGGAGGCCTGCGAGGACGACCCTTCCTCAGGCTTCGAGCCGCAAGCTCCTAGAAGCATCGCGGCCACGCCCATCATCGACGCGCCGCCCGCACGAATCGCATTTCTTCTCGTCATGAACGCCATCTTTGTCCCTTTCTCGAGGTGCCACGCGTATACCTTTACGTGGGTATATTACAATTGTACATATCCCAATCTGTAATCTGATTCACTTCACCCCAAAACAAGCTCAAGACCGATTCGATCCGCCTTGGAAGGCACGCGGAAGGAAGGGCCTCTTTCTCGTGTCCCGACGTGCCGAATGCGCGACCCGATAATAGCCAGGACGCACGCACGAAAGCGGGGACGTCTCACGAAAGGCGTGCCGGTGCGCTCAAGGTGTGGCGCCTGAGCTGTAATCCTTATAGTGAACAAGGGACAAATGGGGCAAACGCCACGTCGCGCTCAGGCGGCCGGGTCGTCCGGTAACCGAGCCTCGTCATGCGCCGCGCGACGGCCTCCGACACCCCATTCCTGACAAGGCTGTATTTTTTGGTCCCGCTCACTTCGAAAACGGCCTTCGGGTTTGAAATTCCGGGCAGGTTTTCCCGTACGGGCGGTATGACCCCCTCCATTTGCGCTGGTAAGAGGCTCGCGAATTAAGGCCCGTGTTTTTCGAGCCCAAAATTTCAAACCCGAAGGCGTTTTTCGAAGTGAGCAGGGGACAAAAATCCAGCCTCTCGCTCCGGCGTCTGGCATCCGTGCTCCGACGCCTGGCATCAGCCTCAATCGCTGGCATCACGTCTCGAGGGCCGCGCCGCAAAGCACAACAACCGCTCTTTGAACAGCGTCAAACCCTATTTAGGCTCATGTCTTGCTCATTCGGTAAGCGAAATATATCAAGCCATTTTCGTTATAATCTAGAACAAACACATTACCCTGAAGACCACAGATGAAGGGCAGCGTACGCGTGATGGGTCAGGCTTGATGCAGGGCGTGCGGAACGGCGCCTCAATCGCCGCCGGGATGCGCTTGGAGGCGGTCGAGGCGCCCGCGCCAGAGGCCCGCAGACGACTCCGACGTGACTGCCAACTTGGACGACCCCGACTCGACTGCCAACTGAAACAATACCGTTGGTTCTCTCCAGCTCTCCCACGTTTTTCTGCGTCGCTTGTTGCGCATGAGCTTGCACCTTCACACACGTGTCTTGGATCATACGGCTCGGCACGAACGACAGCTGTTACGCTGATGACGCGTTAAGGGCCAGGTCTTCTTCGAGCGTCAGAAGGCGCATACTATTTGCATTTCGTGGTAAGGTGCGCACGCATCAAAGAACGACGGAACGGAGGGCGTGTACCATGAACGGGAACACAAGGACATTTCGTATGGCGAGCCTCGTTGCCGTCTTGGTGCTTGCGTTGGGCATTATGACTGGCTGTGTCCAGTCGGCTCCGAATGCGACGAGCACCGACGCAAACGCAGTGAGCGAGCAGCGGGTGGGCGACGTTTCCCAAAGCTTGACCGACGAGGCTTCCAAGCAGCTTGAGGCCGAGATGAGCGCCTTCGAGCTCACGGCCCTGCAGCGCGAGCAGGCAAAGGGCAGCGAGCGTGGCTACGAGGTCCTCGATGCCGGCCGCGGCAACCCGAACTGGATAAACGCGAAGGCTCGTCGCGCCTACGCACGCCTGATGGAGTTCGCCACAATCGAGTCCGAGCGCGACATGAGCGAGGGCGACATGGCGGGCCATGCGCAGCTTGACGGCATAGGCGAGCGCTTTAGCAAGGCGATGGACGCGTCCGACGAGACGGACGCCTTTCTGCTTGAGTCC
Organism: uncultured Coriobacteriaceae bacterium; assembly: GCA_902772085.1. Classification (GTDB taxonomy): domain Bacteria; phylum Actinomycetota; class Coriobacteriia; order Coriobacteriales; family Atopobiaceae; genus RUG440. The sequence continues at coordinate 2,826 of CACXZL010000161.1, forward strand.
GTGGCATACTGCGTGGACACGCTGGGAATGAACAAGGACGCGCTTGTCTTCGAGCTCGTGAACGGCATCGTGGGCGACTACTACCCCAGCCCGAGTCGCTGCCTCTCGCTTACGGAGAAGATCCTGGGCGACTATCTGCAGTCGGTGCTCTACGACGGCGAGGACCTCAAGGCCCAGACCGAGATCTTCCCCACTGAGGGAGGCTCGGCCGCCATGTGCTACGTATTTGAGTCCCTCAACCACAACAAAGTGCTCAAACCCGGCGACAAGATAGCCATCGCCACGCCCATCTTCACGCCCTATCTCGAGATTCCCCACGTCAACGACTACGGCCTCGTATCGGTGAACGTCTCGTCAGGCGCGGAGGACGGCTGGGACATCCCCGCAGACGAGCTGGCCAAGCTCGAGGACCCCACGATCAAGGCGTTCTTCCTCGTCAACCCCTCGAACCCCGCCAGCCATGCCCTTTCCGACCAGACCATCGAGCGTCTCGCGCAGGTGGTGGAGAAGAACCCCAGCCTCATCATCCTCACCGACGACGTGTACGGCACGTTCGTGAGCGGCTTCAGAAGCGTCTACAGCCGCATCCCGCACAACACCATCCTCGTGTACTCGTTCTCCAAGTTCTACGGCGTGACCGGTTGGCGCGTGGGGCTCATCGCCATGCACGAGCAGAACGTGGTGGACCGGCTCATCTCGGAGCTGCCTCAGAAGGATGCCAACGCGCTGGCGCAGGAGTACAGCATCGTGATGCCTGACGTCTCCGGCTTCAAGTTCATCGACCGCATGTGCGCCGACAGCCGTTCGATAGGCCTCTACCACACGAGCGGCCTCGCGACGCCCGCGCAGGTCTTCATGGACGTTCTGGCGCTCACCCATCTGGTGGACGCGGAGGGCGATCCCTACATTGAGCTCTCAAACCGTACCGTCAACGAGCGCTACAAGGCTCTCATGGACACGCTTGGCCTGTCGGCGGATGAGAGCGGCGAGAACGCCAAGTACTACACGCTGGTGGACGTGAATGACTTGGCCAAGAGGCGCCACGGCGAGGGCTTTGCCGCTTGGAAGGCCAGCGAGGTCGGCGACGTGAAGTTCTTGGAGGACCTTGCCGTGCGCGAGGGCGTCGTGCTCATGAACGGTCCGGGCTTCGACGCACCAGCGGGTTGCGCACGCGTGTCGCTGGCAAACCTCAACAAGGACGATTACGTGGAGATCGCACGTCGCATGAACGAGCTGCTCGACGACTACTACGCCGAGTACGAGAAGACCACGCAGCCTGCCGACGCGGCGTAGCTGACGGACGGGACGGCGTCGTCTCCGGCGAGGGCGGCGCCGCGAACGCAGCCTTTCCTCACGCGAAAATGTGACCGTGTCACACAATGCGCCAGATGCGCGCGCCGACTAGCTAGGGATTTGCACCGAGATCCCGAAAACATGTGCGACCGTGAAGACACGGGTGGGAGGACAGAAGGGTTGAAAAGATAGCGTCCATCGAGTCGTCACCACCGCTTTCCATGAGCACGGTTGCCGGTCCCAACATATGCCGTTCGCACCGTGCCGGGCAATGCCAGCAGTGGCCAAACAGGGGCATACGAGAAACCGTTGCGGAAAGGGAGCGAAAGGGCCCCGTCTCGCTGCCATCCATGGACCGAACGCGTCTGAGAAGAGCGCGGCGCATTAGCGGAGGCTTGCGCAACCTGAGTGCCGCGCTCGGGCGGCCGGGCCGTCCGGCAACCGAGCCTCGTCAGGCGTCGCGCGACAGCTTCGACGCCCGTTCTTGGTGAGGCTGGATTTTTTGTGCCCGCTCACTTCGGAAACGGCCTTCGGGTTTGAAATTTCGGGCAAGTTTTCACGTACGGAAGGTATGGTACCCCACGTCTGCGCAGGTAGGAGGCACGCGAATAAGGACCCGCGATTTCGAAGCCCCAGATTTCAAACCCGAGGGCGATTTTCGAAGTGAGCGGGACTAAAAAATCCAGCCTCTTGCCCCGACACCTGGTGCCCTGATTATTGGCGCGCGACGTTTGCACTGGCCCAACCGCTGTTTGCGTTCCCAACAGCATCTCTGACTGGGCCTCGTGACCCGACATGTTATTGCGGCGTAAACGTCGACGTGTGACGCGTCATCCAACCAACACCGACAACGGCCTGTTTTCAACGGGCTTCGAGAACGATTCTTGCCACGGTGCTCACACCATGCAGGCGATGCGGGCATGCTTGGACGACTTGTAGCCCCCCTCGCTTGGACGCGGGTACATGCCTGATTCTTTCGTTCTGTGATGCGCGATCCCCGACGGATGCGCATGGTGGCGGTATAGATGCCCAAAGAATGCCGAGAAGTTCGGGATAATGCGCTATCGGTCCCGAGCGGTCCCCACACCCGTGACGGGGCAGACCATCGGCGGGCTCGCGACAGCATGACGCCCGCGAACCGTTTGGCCCGCGGGCGTCGCAAAGGCTGGGCACGGGTGGCAGACGCGCCGAACGATGGCTGCG
>CACXZL010000162.1 GCA_902772085.1 uncultured Coriobacteriaceae bacterium
CCCAGCCCCCTCACGCGCAAAGACGCTGCTCTTCAGCTCCTCGTCGGAGAGGAAGAGGCTGTACAGGCGCGTTTCGAAGACGCGATTCGCAATCCTTACCAGCCCGTGGTCGTTCTCGATCAGGCCGAGCATCTGCAGCCGTGCGATGTCATCCTGGTCCGGATTATACGCCACCCGCGTACCGCACATGAGGATATCCCGCAGGGCGTTCTTGAGCTCGGGACAGTTGTTGAGGTTCTTGGTAAGCGACTGGAAGAGCGTGCTGTCCTCAGACAAGACCCTCTTGACCGCCTCCCCTACGCCATGCCTTGTCCAAGCCTCGCACGCGCCCCAGGACTCGCCGATCTCCCGGTCCATAACGAGCTTGCGGATCTCCCCCACTCGCTCGACAATGCTTACCATGTAGTGTTTCGACGGAATACACACTCCCGTGGTATTGAACTCTTTCATGCACTCCTCATTTCCCATGCGGAAATCCCGTCTGATTGCCATCGCGCGGTGGCCCATCTGCGCAAGCACATAATACGCGAAGCGTGAGGCCGGCAAAGTAAGTCCCGAGAGGTTATCAAGCGCTTCAAACAAAGGAGTCACCAGAGCGCTCGTTCAACCGGCGCTTCGATCGCGCTATGTCGTCACGGTCAGCACCCACTCGGCAATGTTTGAGACCGAACCTGTTCGCATGCGACGCGAGCTGCGAGGGAACGTGACGCGCCAATGAGCGCGGACAAGGACGCGTGCCAATCTCGACGTGATTACGGTCGGTGGCGAGGTGGCAGAGGAGGCTCCCTGACGCGACGAATCCGAATCGTCGTGCCTGGGAGCCTCTGCGTCACGCCACCACGTATATGCGAGCGACCTGCCCTTCAGCGAACCGCTCGTAGCGAATGCCGATCAGGCTTGAGCAAGTCGCGCCGCTTTGTCCCACGCAGTCGCAAGACTCGCTTCGTGCAGGGGGTCGTAGTGCTCCATGAGCCACTCGGGGTCCACCATAGCGACGGCCTCGCGCATGGGAATGCCCCGCTCGTACAGCGCGTACAGGTACAACCGCGCGATCCAGCGGAGGACGACCTCGTCGAGCGCACCGCCTTGCGGGAGCGTCCCCGTGTCGCGGACAACGTCGTTGAGGGTGCTTACGGGCTGGCGGTATATGTGGTACCCGGAGCCTTGGTCCGCCCTACGGCGGCTCGGAAGGGAGGCGTAGCGCCGCGAACGCCCGAGGGCTCCTTATGAACACCTGCGAGCCAAGCTCCCCCTTGTAGAACAGTTTCCGCACCTCGTCTATGGTCAGCTCGCCCGTCATGAACGATTCTATGACCTCGCCGTAGCAGTCGTCGGCCAACCAGCTCGTCGGCGAACTCGCGGGCTATGGGCGAACTGACCCCGCGATTTGCAATCACCTCCGCCACCCATGCGAGAGGACCGTAATCATCAAGGTGGAGAACCACCCCAGCCCTGCGCCCGGTCAACACCGCGCTCGCTCACTTTGTGAGTCGCCGCTTGTGGGCTGGGCACATGGCGGTGGCACGAACCATATGAACACTCTCCTCATGCATGTCAGGCATCAACATCCCGATGGGAAGCCGCACACTTACGCTTCGCCCATGGCAGACGGTGACTTAGCATGACTATACTGTCTTGGTGTATTATGGTCGACATTCACACACGCTGGATTGCGGAGAGGATTGCAGCGATGGAAAGCATCGACGCGGCTGGCTCGCACGTACCCGACGAGCGATGCGCAATCGACGAGCGCGAAGTGATCGGCCCCATCTTCGACCCGGTTTTCTTGGAAGGGCAGTACTTCAGGTGGATAAACGTATGTGGGCCCAGAGGCGCAGGGAAGACGGCGTTTCTGCGGGCGCTCATGAAGCACTTTGGAACGGAATCCGCCACCTCGGAATCCTCCGCGCAAGACGAGGGGCGCACGTATCCGCATCAAGGTATCCATCCCATAATCCACCTCGACTTCTCCGGCTTCTGCGCGAGGACCTATGAGGATGCACTCGCGCACGTGAAGGCGAGGATTTCTTATCTGTACCTTTCTCACCTTGACTCATACACGAAAGCACGTCACCACTTCACTGCCCGCGAGCGATACCTCGACGTCCTTGAAGGGACATGCGACCAGAAGGACCTCGAGAGCAGCCTCAAAGACATGGTGTACGCGTTGGAGCGGCCAATGCAGGCCTTCGAGCGCGTGCGGCCCATAATCTTCATCGACGAGGTTTCAAGGCCGCTACTCTACGCTGCCGGGCACGGCTACCTCGCAGAGATGCAATCCTTCATGGACGCGCTTTTGGACATCGACCACTATGAGCTTACCGGAGGCATCGTGACCACCTCCTATGCCCCCGCAAACGTAGACGTGCACTTCACGTTGCCATATCTCCATGACGTGCCCGTGAACGACGTCGAGCCGCTGGCGGAGCATTGCAAGAGAGTCGGCATAGAGCTGGAAACCGAGTGCTCTCGTAGTGCACGCTGGATTCAGGAGTACCACTTCGACACGCACATCAGCCTTGAAGAATGCTTTCAGCGGCTCGAGGCTGATGGGGGCGCAAGGGACCACGACAGTGTCCCCGCTTCGATCGAGCTAGACGAGAAGACCGCAGCCCGCATCAAGGAAATGAGGGAGCGGATAGAGTCGCAGAGAAGAGCGGCGATAGAGGCGCAACGCAAACAAGAGGAACGGGAGATTCGCGAGTATGCGGCACCGCTGCCAGATGCATGCCGAGAGCTTGTTCCTTCCAAGTTTGCAGGCGTGAGACAACTCCACAAGGAAGCAGCAAACCCAAGCGCACGCGATGAGCTCAACGAGCTGCTGAAGCGACTCTATTCCGCCCAAGAGGAACGGGGAAGGTCGCGCGGCATCTATCAAGCAATGCAGGGAATTGATAGCAAGGATACGGCCAATCCGGGCATCTCCCGGGCACTTCACGGCTTGGAGGAGTATGTGTTGCCCCAAGGCACCTTCCCGAAGTGCAGGGTGGAGGCGACGGATCGCCACTGGGGAAGGTTCGACTACGAGCGCAGGGAAGACGACCGAGAGCATAGCGACCTCGCATTGGTGAAAGCGTACCTCTCCCCTCTCGACAGCACGAGGACCGCTTGGCTGTTTGAGAACGTGGTGAGATTCTTGGTCACGGAGGGTTCGCATCGCTTCCATGCCAAGGTGTCGCGGATCAAGAGGAGCGACCAGATTTGTCTGTGGGTGTCCCGCGAGGACTTCTTTGCTTTGGAGCGACACGTCACGAGAATCGACACACCTCTCTGCACCCCTCTGCCGTTCACCGCGTACAGAGGAGACATCGGAATCAGCAGGGAGCTTGCTTCATGGAACAGCCATAACGGCGTTCAGGCAAGCCTCATCGGTTGCTATCTGGATGGCGTTGACAGCGAGAAGGATGTGGACGTCTTGGACATGTACGCGCAGTACGTTAGTGCATGGAACGGCGACCTGCCAAAAGACCATCCCATGTCGAAGGAATTCAGGAATGCCAGCGCTCAGGAGCTGCTGATTCTGCTCGAGACGCTTGACGTCTTGCTGGGAAACTCAGAGATTGTCGACAATAGCCTGCTCCTGAACGGCGACGCATCGCTGTGGCATGCCCTCGGCTCCGCGAGGAACTGGTACAAGCTCGGACAGCAACTCCTTGGGTGTCAAAAGAAGGATACCCTTTTGACATCCAGAGACCTATAACCCAGTAGGTCAGCTCTTCAGCGTGCCGCTCGCGGTGAACTCGTACTCCACGCCGTCGATGGTGGCCTTCCCCGTCTGCATGGCGCCCGACGGGCGGAAGTAGAAGGTCCTGTCACCGATCTGCTGCCAGCCTGTGAGCATGTGGCCTTCACCGTCGAAGTAGCGCTTGTAGGCGTCGTCCACGTCCGCCCAGCCCGTGGCCATGGAGCCGGACTCGCGGAACCAGTACTTCTGGCCATCTATGGTGACCCAATCGACTGACCACTCGCCACCTGTTCTGAAATCTACATCAGGTCTGAGAGGTCGCTAACAATGTACTGATCACCAGCTTCGGGATCCGCCAAGGCAGCCGAGGGCAGTCCGAGAATCGACAAGAGCAGCAACACCAGTACGGCAACAAAAGATATGTGTTTGGGCACCTCTTCATTGTTTCCTCCTGTATATCGCATATTCTCTATGCATCAGCATATTCTCCATGCATCAGTCTATTTGATTCGCCCCACTCGCCTGAGCGACATGCGCAGGAGCCAGTATATGCGCGGGGACGCGGCGGCTATCACTATCTTCCTGAGCTGCTCTCTACTCAAGTGCTCCCGCTCGCATATGGAGACGATACTCCGGAGGTTGGCGCGCAGATAGTTGCTCGCCTGACGGTAGTATTTGCGCACCTTGCGCTTGTCCTCGACGTCCTGGCAGTATCTCACCACGAGGGCGAGTCTCCAGGCGGCAGCCCATGCCACCTCTTCGTCCCATTTCCAGCCCCGGGACATGTCGAGCAGGTGCTCCACGGCGCGATACATCCCCTCCGGGTAGCTCTCGTCGTGCAGCGCGGGGTTGCTCAGCGACACCGGCCTCGTGACGTACGCGTATACGGGCGTGTCCACCGCGACCACGACAGCCGACGCCGCAAGGTGGTCGAACACAACGTAGTGGTCCTCGAAGACCATTCCCTCGGGGAACCGATGCTCCATATAGAGCTCCCGCGGGGCAATGCATGCCCAGGCGACCACGGACAACCTATCCAGCAACAGGTCTCGGATGGCCGACTCCGTAACGAGAACCCTCACCTCCCCTTCGCTCGGCACCCGCCAGCTCGTATCCCTCACCCGCTCGTACAGCCCTCGCACGTTCCCCGCCTTCACGAAGGACCCTTCTCCGGCCGCGTCGTATGCGTCTACGAGGATCTGGAGGTAGAAGGGGGACACGAAGTCGTCTCCGTCCACGAACGAGACGAGCTCCCCACGGGCGACCTCAACTCCACAATTCCGCGCAACGGAGGGTCCCTCGCTGCGCGGCAGCGTGACCACACGCATGCGACCGTCGCGCTTGGCGTAGGCGTCAAGCACTCCAGGCGTCCCATCCGAGGACGCGTCGTCTACACATATCACCTCGAAGTCGGCAAACGTCTGCACCAGCAGGGAGTCGATACATCGGCCCACGCAGTCTGCAAGGTTATAGACTGGCACCACCACGGAGACGCGCGGCCCATCCCCAACCCTAGTATCTTCCATCTTTTGCACTTCCCAAGAGTCTGATTTCCGTATGCTGCGTATTATACGGTACATCCAAGCAACGGGAGCATGTCGCCCCGAGGACCTTCCCGAAATGCAGGGCGGAAGTGACGTATGGCTGTTGCTTGCCCTCGGCTCCGCGAGGAGGTAGCACAAGCTCGGTCAACGTCTTCTGGGATGTCAAGAGGAGGGCTACCCCTTGCAACATCCCAGAAGATCTATAGCCCAGTCGATCAGCTCTTCAGCGTGCCACTCGCGGTAAACTCGTAGGTCTTGCCATCAATGGTTGCCTTGCCGGTTTGCATGGCGCCAGACGGGCTGCGGAAGTAGAAGGTCTTGCCATCTATCTGCTGCCAGCCTACGAGCATGTGGCCGTTATGGTCGAAGTAGCGCTTGTAGCCATCATCGACCGTGTTGAAGCCCTTGGCCATGGAGCCGGATGCGCGGAACCAGTACTTCTGGCCGTCTATGGTGGCCCAACCCGTTGCCATGGAGCCGGAGGGCCGGAAGTAGTAGCGGATGTCCCTGCCCTCGCTGTTGGCGATGTCCTGCCATCCCGTGACCATGTGGTAGTCGTCGTCGAAGTAGTACTTCTTGTCCACGCCGTTGTCTGTGATCGTCGCCCAGCCATGGGCAACGTTGCCGGACGGTCGGAAGTAGTACTTGTAGCCGTCAATCTCGAACCAAGTGCCCCGCACGAGATTTCCCGAGTTGGGGTTGAAGTAATAATGGAGGGTCTTGCCCGCCGAGTCAGTCACGTCGGTCCAGCCGACCGACATCCTGCCGTCGGGCTGGAAGTAGTACTTGGAGGTTCCCAGGTCCCTCCATCCTGTGGCCATGACGCCATTAGCGTCAAACCAGTACTTGGCGCCGTTCAGCTCCAACCAGCCCTTCACGAGCTTGCCGTTCTTCATGTAGCCCTTCTTGCCGCCGCCGAGGTCGACCCAGCCGTCCTTCACGATGCGGAACGTCTTCGATATGCTGCCGGTGTAGGCACCCTTCCCGCTTACGATAACGGTGGCCGTCCCCTCCTTCACGTTATTCTTGTACTGGACGGTATAGTCGACGTTCGGGGTAAGGACCTCTCCGTCCACTCTCACCTCGACCGATGGGCACACTGCCGAGCCCGTATATGCCTGATTCGATATGTCTGCGATTTTCCCCGCTGCAGACAGGTCTCCGACGGCTCCCGCAAAGTTGACCTCGTACTCAAGCGTGGCGCTGGACCCGCTACGAGTCTTCAGCCCGCTGACCCTCACGACAT
>CACXZL010000163.1 GCA_902772085.1 uncultured Coriobacteriaceae bacterium
ACGCCTTTCCAGAACCCAGCCAACAAAGAACCCAAGCGCCCAGCCCACGTTTTTGTACGAGTCGTTTACCATTTTCATCGGATCCACGAGAAGCTTGCCAGCGCTATCGTAATCCATCGGATACGGCTTTATGGTCACGTATACCATGCAGGCAAGGCTCACGCCCACACCTATAGCCGCCACGATGATGTCTCGCTCTGGATGCGCCTCAAGCTTTTTTTCTATATAGCCAGCAAGAAGCATCAAGGCAAAGCCAGTAACAAGTGCCACAAACACATCCTGAGGAGTATGCACGCCGAGCCAGTTACGCGAAAAACCAACAAGCATAGTTATCACGATAAGACCAACTCTCAAAGCCATGTTTATACCACGCCGCATGGCAATACCACCAAAGAGCGATACTGCATTTGCCGTGTGGCCACTCGGAAACGAATAGCCCGTTGCCTTCGCAAGCGCGCTTTCCACAGGCTGCAGGGCTGAGTTGTGAATCCAAGGGCGATAAATACATGCTGTTGTTTTTATGAGACCATTTGCCACGCGGTTGAAGCTCCAACCCATAAGCACGTATGTCCCAAGCGCTTTGTCTACGCACCAATACAGCACGCAGAGCGCCAAAAGCATGAACGGCATCTCGCCATAGGTAGTCATCCTTGAGAAGAAGTCATCGAAAAAGCCACCAGTCGCCTCTCTTAGGCCTTGCAGGAACAATAGATAATCAATGTCCATGACACTCCCCTTGTGTAGGCACTTACAAAGAGATTCGTATTACGTACATCAAGTGAAAAATGTACGTCAGCACATAGGGTTGCAATATAACGAAAAATATCACAATCGTTGTTCAAGCGAAAGTATGAGCTCTTTCGCATCCACTTGCTCGCACACGAGCTCGTGCCACTCCCCCATCGTCCGGTACAGGACCACAGGACCAAACCCGCCTACGAGCGTATGCGACGCCTCCGCGAACAAGGAATCGGACTTGAGGCCGGGATAGCGCACCGCCTCGACGCGAGGATGGCACCGCAGATAGTTAGCCACCACCTGCGCCACATCGGAGACGAGCCGCCATCGTTGGCGGCCCATCTTTTCCGATAGCTCAACAAGTTCTTCGAGAGAGACCGAATCCCTAGCCACGGCGCTCGGAGATCTCGGCAGTCACGTCGGCAATGAAGGCGTCAAGGTCGGTCTGGTGCGTCTCGTTGCTACGGTCGCGCACGCTGATGTTTCCGGCTTCCTTCTCTTTCTCGCCGAGAATGAGCATGTAGGGCACCCGGTCGATGGCCCGCGCCTCACGAATCTTGTAGCCGATCTTCTCGTCGCGCTCGTCCACCTTCACGCGCACGCCTGCTGCGCGAAGCTTCGCCCCGACCTCAAGCGCATAGTCGCGGGTCTTCTCGGATACGGGAAGCACCTTGACCTGGCAAGGGGAAAGCCACGTGGGGAACTTGCCCGCATACTGCTCGGTAAGCATGCCGATGAAGCGCTCGAAGCTGCCGAAGCCGGCGCGGTGGATCATGATAGGCTGGTGCTTCTCGCCGTCGGCGCCGGTGTACTCGAGCTGGAAGTTGTGCGGCAGCTGGAAGTCGAGCTGGATGGTGCCGCACTGCCAGGTGCGGCCCAGGCAGTCCTGCAGGTGGAAGTCGATCTTTGGCCCGTAAAAGGCGCCGTCGCCCTCGTTTACGATGTAGTCCACGCCCATGGAGTCGAGCGCCTCCTTGAGGCCGGCCTCGGCGCGCGCCCAGTCCTCGTCGGAGCCCATGGAGTTTTCCGGACGAGTGGACAGCTCTACGTGATACGGGAAGCCAAACTGCTGATAGTACGCAGTGATGAGGTGCGCCGTGTCCGTCACCTGCTCGGTGATTTGCTCGGGCGTGATGAAGAGGTGCGCGTCGTCCTGTGTGAAGGATCGTACGCGGAAGAGGCCGTGCAGGGCGCCCCTCATCTCATGGCGATGGTCGAGACCGGCCTCGGCAAGCTTGAGCGGTAGGTCGCGGTAGCTACGCGGGCGACTCTTGTAGATGAGGCACGCGCCCGGGCAGTTCATGGGCTTTACGGCGTAGTCTTCCTCGTCGATGAGGGTGGTGTACATGTTTTCCTTGTAATGGTCCCAGTGCCCCGAGGTCTCCCAAAGCTTGCGGGAGAGGATGATTGGCGTGTTCACCTCGTCGTAGTCGTACTTCTCCTGCATCTCGTGCCAGTAGTCCATGAGGGCGTTGCGCAGGCGCATGCCGTTGGGCAGCCAGAACGGGAAGCCCGGACCCTCGTCGGCAAACATGAAGAGCTCCATCTCCTGGCCGATGCGACGATGGTCGCGCTTCTTTGCCTCCTCGAGCAGACGCTCGTACTCGGCAAGCTCGGCCTTCGAGCCAAAGGCGACGCCGTTGATGCGGGTGAGCATCTTGTTCTTCGAGTCGTTCTTCCAGTAGGCGCCGCTCACGCCCGTGAGTTTGAATGCCTTGAGCGCCTTGGTGTACATGAGGTGAGGTCCCACGCACATGTCCACGTACTCGCCCTGCTTGAAGAAGGTGATGCGCGCGTCCGCGTCGAGGTCGCCGATGTGCTCGACCTTGTACTTCTCGCCACGCTCCCGCATGTGCGCGATGGCCTCCTCGCGGGGAAGCTCGTAGGTCTCGAACTTGAGGTTCTCCTTGCAGATCTTGCGCATCTCGGCCTCGATCGCGGGGAAGTCGTCCTCGCTGAGCTTCACGCCCTCAGGCAGGTCGATGTCGTAGTAGAAGCCGTTCTCCGTTGCAGGGCCGTAGCCGAAGTCCGCCTCGGGATACAGACGCTTGATCGCCTGAGCAAGAATGTGGGAAGCGCTATGGCGGATGACGTGCAGCTCCTCCTCGGGTGCGATGTCTGCCACGTGGCCGTCGTTATACAGAACTTTCATGAAGAAATCTCCTTTTGATTCGGTAACCTACTTATTATGCCACAGTCACCGACCAAGTGCACGTTATGGTCTTGGTTCCCAAGACGTGCGCACGTTTGCGCACGATAGCAGGTTATCGTGGAGCGGCCAACAGACAGGAGAGCTGTCAACCAAGGACGCGCTGCCCGATGCCTGACAAAAGGACTCGCCTGTCAAAAGGTGCAGACTTCCTCTTCACATCTCCCCTTTTGATCTCGCGCAATATGATTGCAAGGTGGGATTCTTTCATGCGCCAGCCACATTGGGCCACCTTTGCGCATGGCGGAGGCCGCACCCGCCAAGGCTGGATTTTCTATGCCCGCTCACTTCGAAAACGGGCTTCGGGTTTGAAATTTGGGGCCGCTTTTCCCATATGGGCGGTATGGCATCTTCCGTCTTCGCAGGTAGAAGGCTCGTTAATTAGACCCCGTAATTTCAGAGCTCGATATTTCAAACCCGAAGTCGTTTTTCGAAGTGAGCGGGGACAAAAAATCCAGCCTCACGTCGTGCCAACCCGATCTCCGCGTGGCTCGTCGCTGAACGACCGAACGTCAGGCGGGCTGAGGTGGGCCGGCCCTCACCAGGTGAAGGATCGTCAGAGACCTGATTGCCGCGCCATGGAAAGCAAGGGGTAGACCCTTCACGGACCTGCCAAGAACCGTGAAGTCGGCGCCACCAATGAATCGTGCGCGGCGGAGGGGCGCCTGGCACGGCGGAGGGATGCCCAGCGAAGCGGAGGGGCGCCCGGGACGGCGCAGGGACGCCCGCTTACCACGTAGCACGGCGATGTGCTAGAGTGCCGTATGGAGAAAGCGGCAAGTCGCTGCAAAAACCGCCCTTTGCCGCTCATCCTGGCAACGGTTTCAGTGATAACTCATCCTCGGCACAAACATGGAGGAAAGCTATGCAAGTGGACAGACGACATGCGTCCCGCGAATTCGCAACCTACGTGGCAGCGTACGACCCGACCAATCCACGCATAGCGCTCAAGATCGCACATACGTATCGCGTAGCCGAGCTGTGCGACGAGATTGCGAAGGCCGAGGGCCTCGACGCAGACCTCGCCTGGATCTGTGGCCTTCTTCACGACATAGGCCGATTCGAACAAGTGCGCCGCTTCGACACGTTCAACGACGCCGCATCGGTGCGTCACGCGCAGCTGAGCGCAGGGATCCTCTTTGACACGCAAGACCCACGCGGGCCGCAGATCCGCCGTTACGTGAACGACCCTTCACATGACGACCTTATTCGCACCGCGATCTCCACGCACAGCGACTACCAGCTGCCCCCAAACATGGACCCCGAGACGCGCGCATACTGCGACCTGTTGCGCGACGCCGACAAGATCGACATCATCAGGGTGAACTGCCTCTGCCCCATCGAGGACATCTACGGCGTGAGTGCGGACGCGATGGACCGGAGCAAGCTCTCCCCCGCCGTCGTGCAAACGTTTTTTGAGCACCGTACGATTCCGCGCGACATCCGCGCATTTCCCGCCGACATTCTCGTGAGCCACATATGCTTTGCCTGGGAGCTCGTCTATCCTTCAAGCCGGCGCATCATCCTCGAGCAGGGCTATCTCAAACAAATGCTCAACCGTCGTTTCTCTGACGCCACGACCCAAGAGACGTTCTCGCGCTTGGCGGCACATCTGCAGAGCGAATTCATGAAAAACTGACGCCTCCCCTCCCGCAAGCATTCAGCTGTCAGGGTGATGGGGAGGCATCATCTTTCTACTGGACACGGGTTCTACTGGATACGGGTGCGGCAGTAGGGACATACCTTCCAGTCGGCGTTGAGCGGACGATGACATGTGGGGCACACGTTGCGCACCTGCGTGTTGCACATGGGACAGACCACGAAGTCGCGGTCTATCGATGCGCCACATTTTGGACATATCCCGTAGTGGGAGAGCTGGTGCTCGCGCAGGGCTATGTCGAGGTCCTGCTCCTCCCGGTCGATGAGATAGGAACTCGGACGTAAAATCACATAGGCAAGAATACCCACGACGGGAACGACGGCGATGATCGCCCAAAGCCACCTGGGCTCTGCACCGCGTCTCGTGGCATCACGGATGACATAGACGATGGAAAGCAGATACACAGAGACGATGCAGATCACCATGAGGATAAGCACCATGGCAACCTCAGGCGTAATGAGCTGCTTGAAAAAATCGCTCATCTTTGGGCACTCCTTTTGTAGGCGCAATTGAACTGCGTTTCTAGGACGCATTATAGCAGGTATTTATCTGCTTGCGTTCTCGCAGAGGGGCTATGAGGGAAAACGGGATATAGATTCGTCGCTTTTTACGGGCCGGCCACCAGGCTTCTGACGCTTATCCGTTTGGCGAGCGAAG
>CACXZL010000164.1 GCA_902772085.1 uncultured Coriobacteriaceae bacterium
TCCACGGTAACGTAGTTGCGGTATCCCGTCACTTCCTTGATGCCGCCCGCCGTGTAGAGCGTACAGCCGGCATCGGCAACGATAGAGCGACCAGGCTCCATCAACACGCGCGGTACCGGGTATCCTGCCGACGCGCAGCCCTCGGATAGGTGCTCGGCGATCTCTCTGATGTTTCCCTCGATGTCCACTTGCGGATCCGACTCCACGTAGCGCACGCCAAAGCCGCCGCCCAGGTTGAACGTCGAGGCCACGTACCCTAGCTCGTCGCGTACCGAGCACGCAAACGCCAAGAGACGATCCACCTGGTCGCAGAACGACGTCGCCTCAAAGATCTGACTGCCGATATGGCTGTGGAAGCCTATGACCTCAACCCCCGGCGTAGCAAGCGCCTCGCGCACAAAGGCAAGCGCCTGCCCCGTCTCGATAGGCACGCCAAACTGCGAGTCCACACGACCGGTGTTTATGGCTTCGAGCGTATGCGGGTCAAGACCCACCGTCACGCGCAGCAACACTCGCTGCACGACGCCGAGCGCCTGCGCCTCACGCGAGAGAACGGCAAGCTCATTGGTATTGTCAACCACAAAGCACCCTATCCCCTCACGCACACCATAGGCAATCTCCGCATCGGTCTTGTTTGTGCCATGGAAATAGAGCTTGTCCACGGGAAAGCCGGCGGCGATGGCTGTGGCGGCCTCGCTTGCCGACACCACATCGGCGCCCATTCCCTCTTCCCGCATGACCGGATAGATACCCTTGAAGCAGAGGGCTTTGCTCGCAAAGAGCGGCATTGAGCCCTCTGGAAGGTAGGTAGCCATTGCCTCAACGTACGTACGGCACCTTTGGCGTACGCGATCCTCGTCGAGCACGTAGAGCGGCGTGCCATAGGTTTTTGCCAGCTCGGTCGCGTCCAAGCCCGCTATGCACAGGTGCCCCGCGTCGTTGATCGATAGGTTCGGATACAGCATGTAACTCCTTCTCTCGGGAGCCTTCGTTTGTCTCTATCAGTCTACATGAGATGGGCGCGAAGTTCTTCGGCACTCAGCGGAGAAAGCATCGCGGGCGGAATGTCAAACATCGTGCGGGCACCCACCTGGCCATCCTGGCGCATGCGGTACACCGCGCGAGCCACGCTCGCCAGCACGCTTCCCGTGAAGTGAGGATTGGAATCGAGGTTGAGCGAGAACTCAATGGTGTCGCCAAACTCGTCATTGAGGCCCGTGCGTCCGCTGCGAATCACGGTGCCGCCGTGGGGAAGGCCTGCATGCTTCGCGTTGAGCTCTTCTTGGGTGATGAACGTGACCGTCGTGTCATAGTCTGAGAAGTAGTTTGGCATCGTCACGATGGCCTCTTCTATTGCCGCGAGGTTCGCATCCGGCTCTGCCACCACGAAGCACTCGCGCGTGTGCTTCTGGCGCGTCGTGAGCTCGGGGTTTGAGCCGGAGCGTGCTGCGGCCAGCGCTTCGGGCACCGGCACCGTATACTGGCGCGCGTCTGCCACGCCGGGAATGCGTCGGATGGCGTCGGAGTGTCCTTGGCTCACGCCCCTACCCCAGAAGGTATAGTCCGCACCGTTTGGCATCACTGCGCTGGCATAGAGGCGAGCCAGCGAGAAGAGGCCGGGATCCCAGCCGCACGAGATAACGCCCAAGGTACCTGCCTCGCGTGCGGCGGCGTCCACGTTTGCGAAGTGATCGGGAATGTGCGCGTGGGTATCGAAGCTGTCTACGACGCAGAAGGTCTTGGCGAGCTCAGGCGTCTGAGCTGGCAGATCCGTCGCACTGCCGCCGCAAAGCACCATCACGTCGATTTTGTCGGCGTAGGCTGCCATATCGTTCCATGCGTATACAGGCGCGTCGGTGGCAACCTTCACGGTCGAGGGATCGCGGCGCGTGAAGATGCCCACGAGCTCCATATCCTGTGCATTGGTGACGGCGGCCTCCACGCCACGGCCGAGATTGCCATAACCGGCGATTCCTATTCTCATTGCTCCTCCTTGCTCGTTGCAAACTGACCTGAAGAGCATACCCCATCACTTTTGAGGGTCGCGCAATTGTAACAGGGCGTGTCTCCCCTCGTAACAATTCCGCGTCAGCAAACGAGCGCTCCGCCAAGAAACTTACCATGACGGAGCGCGCGAACCTGGTGTTATATGCTGCAAATCACGCTAGTCGAGCAGCGCCATGATCGCCTCTATTTTGGGCTCAATCTCCACCGTGGTCCCAGGCGTACCCTGTAGCACGTAAACACGCTTCGCCATGGCTACCGCCTCACCCACGTCATGCGTGATCACGAGAGACGCGATGCCCAGCTCTCGCGCCATCGAGACATACCACTCCCGCATATCAGCCCGCGTAAGCGCATCAAGTGCGCTGAAGGGCTCGTCCAGAAGCACCACGTCATTGCCCATGAGATACGTGCGCAAAAAAGCCGCCCGCTGCCTCATCCCGCCCGACAACTCATGCGGCCACGCAAGCTGTGCGCCTTCAAGTCCAAACCTCGCAAACAAGGGCTCGGCCTTCTCGCACGCCACCTTACGCGGGGTGCCCGCAAGTGTAAGAGGCAGACACACGTTGTCTATGACGCGCATGTGCGGCAGTAGCATATCCTTTTGCAGCATATAGCTTACGTGTCCGGGCTCGCCCGTCACGTCTTTGCCGTGAAGGATGACCTTGCCCTTAAGAGGTCGTCTCAAGCCCGATAAGGCGTGCAGGATCGTCGTCTTTCCACCGCCCGACTTACCCACCAGGCATACGGTCTCGCCGGTACCCACACGCAAATCGGCATCTTGTACGACAATATGCTCTCCGTCATCCCAGCTGAGGGTAAGGCTCCTCGCCTCCAGAGCTGGTGCCGCGTTGTTTTGCTCGTCCAAAACCCATGCCCCTATTTCAGATAGTCCATAGTCCAGCCTGCATTGACGTCAAGCGTACCCTTGAGGAGCTTGTTGTCGTTGAGCCACTGATAGAAGGTCGACCAACGCTTGTCATCTATGACGCCCCAGCTTGAAGCATCGGCAATGTATTGGTCAGCCATAAACGCCTGACTCTGCTTGACAAGCGCCGCATCCAGCTCCGGCACCGCTTCGCACAGAATGTCGGCCGCGTCGTCGGGGTGCTCCACCGCAAACTCATACCCCTTCTTCACCGCGCGCAGGAACGCCTTCACTGTGTCGGGATTCTTCTGGGCATACTCCACATTCGCCACAATGACGGGCGTATAGTAGTCAAAGACCTCGTCGATGGAGATGAAGCTGAAGTAGTTTACCGGGAAGTCCTTGATCTTGGCGTTTTGCACCGTCCATCCCTCGTATACCCACACGGAGTCAAACATGTTTGCCTTGAGCGCCGAGACCTCATCGTCTACGGTGTTTGGCACGAGCTTGATCTTGCTGTAGTCTCCGCCGTCCTTCTCCACCACCTGCTTGAGCGTGGCCTGCTCTATGGGAAGCTCCCACGTGGCATAGGAATGGCCCTCCATGGCGGCAGGGCGCGTGATGCCATCGGCAGCACGGCTCATGATGCCCGAGGTGTTGTGTTGCAAGATGGCTGCCACTGCCGCAAGACCGGTATTTCCCGAGGTCAGCGCACCGGCTATATAGTCCTGGAAGCTTACGCCCAGCTGCACTTGGCCCGTACCGACCATGGCCTCCGCACCGTCTTCGGCGGGCTGGACTATCTGCACTTGCAGGCCCTCGTCTGCAAAAAAGCCCTTGTTTGCTGCTACATACACGCCTGTATGGTTTGTGTTTGGCGCCCAATCCAGACAAAACGTGAGCTTGGTACGCTCGACAGCATCAGAACCAGTACCGGACGCGGCAGTTGACGCTCCCTGCTGCCCACCACAGGCAGAAAGCCCAAGGCTCGTAGCGGCAGCTCCGCCTCCGGCTAGAAATGCGCGTCTCGAAAGATTGTGAGTCATAGCTTGTCCTCTCTGCGGAACAAAAAAGTCCCGCGCCTCACGGGACCCCGCAGATGCGGTCGTTTGGTCCCTCCGCTGGCATTACCCAGATCAGGTTCTCGGGTCGAGCGATTTGGTCGCTCCTCTCAGCCGGGCCAAATCCCCAGCTCCCCTTTTGTGAGTTCGATTGTAGCACAAGTCTTGGGGTGGTCCGAATCCGGTCCGAACCGCCCAAGGGCGTTTCAGGATGGCGGGGACGGCGGTGGGGCGTGATAGGACGACGTGTCGCACGTCCACCTGCGATGGCGATTCAGAGCATCTGGCGTCGCACGAGCTCGGCAAACAAGCCCTCCTTCGCCAGTAGCTCCTCGTAGGTTCCCTCCTCTGCTATGCACCCGCCGTCGACCACCATGATGCGGTCGCAATGACGCACGGTCGAGAGCCGATGTGCAATCACCAGACGCGTGCAGGAGAGCGCATCGAGCGAGTCGCTTACGTGCTTCTGCGTTTTGTTGTCGAGCGCGCTACTCGCCTCGTCAAACATGAGGATGCGCCTTCCTCCGCACACGGCGCGCGATCAGTAGCCGCTGGCGCTGCCCACCCGACACGCCGCCCGAGCCCTCGGAGACCAGGGTCTGCATGCCTTGGGGCATCTTGCGGATGTCGTCGGCGATGCCCGCCACCTCGGCGGCCGCCCAAGCGTCGTCGATGGTCGCACCTGGCGTCGAGAGGGTGATATTGCTCGCCATGTCGCCCATGAAGAGTTTTCCGTCCTGAAGCACCGTGCCAATCTGCTGGCGTAGGCTTCGCAAATCGACATCCTGCACGTTGTGTGGCCCGTAATATATGCTGCCGCTGTCGGGCGTCTCGAAACCGAGCAACAATCGCAGGATAGTCGACTTCCCACAGCCGCTCTTGCCAACAAGCGCCACATACTCACCGGAGCGCACTCTAAACGTCAGGTCACGCAGGATGATGGGGCTGTTGTCGCCATAGCTGAACGTTACGCCCGATACCTCTATGCTGCCATCGATTGATTCCACGCTCGGCTTGTCCTCGTCGGCCTCGGGCACCGTCTCCAAGATAGGAGCCAAGAGGTCGAGCATCGGCTTTACCTCTGCGATCTGCTTTGCAATCGGGGCGAACCCCATGAGCGCGAGGCTGACCTGGCCATACGCGGCATTGAAGGCCATGAAGTCTGCGACACTCACGCCCGTCTTTGCCGCAAGGTAATAGATGAACACATTTCCGAGAAGCGCCACGAATGTCACGAGCGCCGGCAGCGCGCGCAGTGCAGTGGGACGGTTGTAGGTGAGCTCGGCGCTCTTGGTGTAGAGCTGCG
>CACXZL010000165.1 GCA_902772085.1 uncultured Coriobacteriaceae bacterium
GTGATGCGGTTTGCCCAGGCCGCGGTTCGGGTCTGGGGCTGCCAGATGGATTTTGCTCATCCGGAAAAGACGGCCGCCGAGGGAATCGACAGACTGCTCGTCAAGAGACCACGCAATCTCGGGATGGCGACGCAGCGTACCCGTCCCCGAGCACGGGGCATCCACGAAGACCGTCTGGAACGGTCCTTCCAGGACGCTCGGCACGTCCTTGCCATCCAACTCACACGCGTCGTAAACGTGGCAGCTCACCGTCCCCGAAAGCCCGGCGACCACCATGCGCCGCTCCGCCACGCCCACCTTGAACGGCTGCGAATCAACACCCACGATGCGCAGCTCCTTTCCCGCGCGGCGTGCGGCATCGCTCACGAGGATGGACTTCGTTCCTCGGCCCTGGCCTATCTCAAGCACGCTCGACGCAGCATGCGATGCCACGCTGCGAGCTACGCGCTGGGCGGAAAGGTCCGCGACGACCACGTCGCATCGTTCCACCAGGCCAGAGGAAGCCAACCCAGCCGGATTGCGCAGCACGTAGGACCCTTCCACGCCGCCGGGCGCAGGGTCCAGGCCTGCCGAGCGCAACAGTCCCTCCGTCTCGTCGTCCGCCCGATGGGCAGCACCGCGTGCCGCCACGTAGAGAGGCGCCGCCTCCGTGGCGGAAAGGCACAGGCCGCGCACGAAGTCGCTCCCGCGCGTCCGCTCCACGCGGCTCACGAGCCACTCCGGATATCCTGAGACCATGGCCAGGTCGCGCGTCGACATGCCGTCGCCGCATCTCACGCGCCCAAAGGCCTCCTCGCGCGCAGGGACGTCCACTTCCGCCACGCGTCTCAAGACGGCATTTGCCAACCCGGCCGCTCGAGGCGACGCAAAGCGCACCAGCTCTACGCCCTGACTCACCGCCGCCGATTTCGGAGTATGCAGAAAGAGCAGCTCGTAGGCACCGAGACGCAGGGCGTCGCGCACCTTGGGCTCCAGACGCGAAGGACGTTTCAGGTGGACGTCCACGCACTCATCGAGAAGTCCCACGCTTCCGACCACGCCCATGACAAGACGAACCACGAAGGCGCGGTCGCGCGCACCCAAGTCTTGCAGTCGCTTTGAGGAGCGCAACACGTCGCGCGCCCGTGCGTCGCGCCTTCGCACGTCGCCAAGAAGAGCCAGCGCAGCCGACCGCGCAGCAGAAGCCCGAGCCATCCGCTAGACCCTGCCCCACATGAGGCCGTCCCCACGAAGGCCGCTCGCCCAGGAGGAGACCTCCATCTCACGCTTGCCGTCCGGCTTCACGCGAAGAAGCTCCAGATCACCATTGTCGCATCCGAGATGCACGCGCCCCTTGCGCACGAGCACCGCGCCTGGGACAAGGTCCTCGTCGCCGACTCTCGCCTCGAGCACGCGCACGCCCCTGCCGGCTATCTTGGCACGCGCCGGGGCCGCATCGAGCGATGCCTGCACGCGGCGTTTGTTTGATAGCACGTCATCGCAAGGATCGAGCAGCATCTCTGCCTTGTCGACCTTTGCAGCATAGGTGACCAGAGACTCGTCCTGCTCGGTCCATACGTCCTGGCCGGCGACCATGAGCTCGAGCGCCTCCCTCAGCTCGGCTGCCCCGAGCTCCGCAAGCTCCTCCATCAGCGCATCGCAGCCCTTCTCGCCTATGGCCACGCGCGCCTGCCTGCAATACGGCCCGGCGTCCAGCTCATGGACGATGCGCATGATGGACACGCCCGCATACTCGTCGCCCTCGAGCACGCCGCGCTGTATGGGCGCCGCTCCCCTTCCGCGGGGCAACAGAGACGCATGCACGTTTACGGTACCGAGCGCGGGTATGGCCAGCAGCTCGTCGGGAAGGATGGCCCCGTAGGCGGCCACGCAGATGACCTCCGGGGCCTCGCTCTTCACACGCTCGACCTCATCCGCCCCGATCCTACGGGCCTCGAGCACGGGTACGTCCAGATCCAGCGCCGCCGCCTTCACCGGGGACGGCTCGAGCCGCTTGCCCCTGCCGCGCACGGCATCGGGACGCGTCACCACGAGGCTCAGCTCGTGCTCCTCCGCCAGCATGCGAACGGAGGGCACCGCAAACGAAGGCGTTCCCATAAAGACTACGCGCATGCGAGACCCCCTTGCTATTCCTCTACCTCGACGTCTCCGGGACGCGCGCCCGCCGCGACCGCCTCCTCGTACTCATGCATCTTGCGCACGCGCTGGAGCGGCTTGAGGTGGTCGACCATCGTGACGCCATGCAGATGATCGATCTCGTGCTGCAGGCACACCGCCATGAGGTTGTCGGACGCCTCGTAACGCATGAGGTCGCCATCCAGGTTGCGGGCCTCCACCACCACATGGCTGGGCCTGCTCACGCGCACCGTGATCCCGGGAAACGAGAGGCATCCCTCGCCCGTCTCGCGCTCCTCGCCGTCCGCCACGACGATGCGAGGGTTTATGAGCACATAGGGGTTTCGCTTGCTCTTGGTATAGTCCACGTCTATGACCACGAGCTGTATGAGCTCTCCGACCTGAGGGGCGGCAAGGCCACATCCCTCGGTCGCGTACATGTCGTCGAGCATATGCGCAGCAAGCTCACGAATATGGTCGTCGATCTCTTCTATGGGTGCGCACGCCGTCTTCAGACGTTTGTCGGGCGCCGTTACGATGTCTTCTACGACTGCCATGGTTACCTCCGTATGCATCTGTCCAAGCCAAGCCATTGTACCCGCGGACATGGCTTGCCACGCACCACAACGAAGCGTCTACATCAATACCCCGCTCGGTCGAGATGATTCGCCCGTCATGAAAAGGCATGACCGCAAAGCCCGCTACCACTCCACGACGGTTTCAGACAAGGGCTTGCGATCCGCATGCATCTTTGAGGGATGAGCCGTCTCGGACGGATACCCCACGTCGAGGATGCATATGGGCACGACGCCCTCGGGAAACTCGAACGCGTCCAGAATCGCCTGCGTATCGTATCCACGGACCCAGAGCGTTCCCAGACCAAGCTCCGTGGCCGCCAGCTGCATGTGGTCGCATACGATCGACGCGTCCATCTCGGCCACGTTGTACGTGTCGCACGTGGTGCCACGCATCAGCGTCTCGCGCTGGTTGTGCCACGCCTCCTCCACGCAGGCGCATACTATGATGACGAGCGGCGCATTGAAGGCCATGCGCGTTGCCGCACGTATCCTCCCGAGTGCGTCCTCGCTTCTGAGCACGTACAGACGTTGCGGTTGGCGATTCGCGCCGGTTGGTGCGACACGCGCCGCCTCGAGGATCCGGTCGATCTTGTCTTGTTCTACCGGACGCGCATCGTAGTCGCGTACCGAGTATCGGCTTCTCGCGAGCTCTAAGAAGTCCATGTCAGTTCCTTTCACCATGAGGACAGGCCTGCCCTATTGCCTGCAAAGCACATGATACCTGAACTCATGGCATCACGAGCGCACACGCCAAGTGGGCGAAGAAACGAAGCCGGAGGGTTCGGAAAACTGCCAGCTTCGACGTCGCATGCACTTGTTTGAAACCACGGGGCGTCCAAGCGCCGTGTGCCCCACGTGTAACAATCCGTGGAATTATGAGCACGCCGCCACGCATGTCGTAAGATTTGGTGTCATTGCGGAAAAGGAGGCAGGAGGCTTTCATGTCATCGTGTTTTGGAAGCGCGTTGCGCGTGCAGATATTCGGACAGTCGCACTCCCCCGCCGTCGGCTGCGTCGTGGAGGGTCTGCCTGCAGGCGAGCCCATCGACCTCGACGATCTCCAAAGGTTCCTCGACCGCCGCGCTCCCGGCAGAAACGCCTGGTCGACGCCTCGCAAGGAGGCAGACCGGCCTCGTATCGTAGGCGGCCTCAACGAACGCGGCGAGACCTGCGGAACCCCCTTTGCCGCCCTCATCGAAAACACAAACACCCGCTCACGTGACTACGACGAGCTTCGGCGCGTACCGAGACCCGGACACGCCGACTTTGCCGCGTGGGCGAAATGGCATGGATGCCAGGACGTCTCCGGTGGCGGCCACTTCTCCGCCAGGCTCACCGCACCGCTCTGCGTGGCGGGTGGCGTCGCCCTGCAACTGCTTGCCCGACGCGGCGTCAGCGTCGCCGCGCACGTGCTGCAGGTGGCAGACGTACGCGACGAGGCCTTCGACGCCCGTGCCGTGGACCTACGGGCACGTCGGCATCTCGAGGAGCAGTTCGCACGGCTGAGGGCAGGCTGGCCCACAGGTCGCTTCCCCACCATACAAGAGGATGCCGGAGCGCGCATGGCAGAAGCCATAGACGAGACGAGGCGCGACCGCGACTCCTTGGGCGGCATCGTGGAATGCGTGGCCGTCGGACTGCCGGCGGGCATCGGCGGCCCTCGCTACGACGGCATCCAAGGCGCAATCGCGCGCATCGTCTTTGGCATTCCCGCCGTCAAGGGCCTCGAGTTCGGAGTCGGCTTCTCCGTCGCGTCCCTGCGCGGCTCGCAAAACAACGACCCGTACGAGGTACGCGACGGCACACCACGCCCCGTCACAAACAACGCCGGAGGCACCCTCGGCGGCATCTCCACGGGAGCGCCCATACTCTTTTCCATGGCAGTGAAGCCCACTCCGAGCATCGCCCGACCCCAACGCTCGGTGGATCTTGTCACCATGCAAGAGACCACCTTGGAGGTCCGCGGCCGACACGACCCGTGCGTTGCCGCACGCGCCGTACCCATAGCCGAGGCGGCGATGGCGCTCGCGCTCTTGGATTCCTGGCTTTCGTTCCCACCCGCAGAAGACCGCTGGTCGCAGCTTTGAGAGGACGTCACATGAGAGACATCAGCGAAATACGCGAGGACATCGACCGCATCGACAACGAGATCACCAAGCTCCTGCTCGAGCGCATGCAGGTCTCTGCCGACGTGGCCGCATACAAGCGTGCCACGCACAAGCCCATCTACGACGGCGCACGCGAACGCCAAAACATCGCGGCCGCAAGCGAGCGCGTGCCGCCAGAGCTTGCAAGCTATGCCTCCACGATCCAGTCGGTCCTTATGGAGGCCTCGCGCGCGGCACAGCACAGCATCCTCGAGCAGCACAGCGCAGAGTCTGAGATCATACGCGCCGCGCTCGATACCGCACCTGCCTACTTTCCCCTGAAAGCAGACGTCGCATGCCAGGGAGTGGAGGGGGCATACCAGCAGATCGCCGTCGACCGCATGTTTCGCCGTCCCACGCTTACCTATCACGAC
>CACXZL010000166.1 GCA_902772085.1 uncultured Coriobacteriaceae bacterium
GCTTCTTGCCTAAAGAGCGCGTTTGCGGCATCTCGCGCTTGTAAGACTCGAGAAGCCAAGCGTGGGGACGTCCTCCGGGTGGGACGAGTTGACGTGCACCTGTGCCGGATCCGTGACGCCATGCATCAGATCCTTGGTGTGGTTGGATGGACAGTTCGATATTTTATCCATCGGTGGAGGAGTTCGGGAATAACATACATTGGGTTACTGAAACGTTGCCCCCAACTGGTGTAATACAGAAATTTATCAATCGATTGTATGGTATGTATTTTAGCTACCATACAATCAATTAGTTACATTCTATATAATCCCTGTTGGCTCGAGAATTTCAGTAACCCAATGTATGTTTTTCCTGCCCTCCCGATAACGTGCAAGACGGGACAGGCCAAAGGGAGATTACACCCCAATGGTAATGCCTATGCTGATGTGTGGATGACGGGCTGCATTCGCTCCTGCTCTTGCGGTCAATGCGTTTTCAAAGTATATTGTGCGTATTTGTGAGCACGCACATTGGAGTCCATATTTGGATTGAGACGAACATAAGCGAGCGGGTCGGAAGCGAGTTATGGACAAGCGATCAGTCATGCAGGGCAAGTCTGAAATAACCAAAGTCGGTATATTGACGTATCAAAATACCCTGAACTATGGCGCGGCGTTGCAATGCTATGCGCTGCGGCGATGCCTTGCCGACTTGGGATTTGATGCGTGGGTCATAGACTATGCGTGCAACAAGGTCGAACGGGCCGAATGCGTCGCCTTCTCGCTTCGATCTCCCGCTTCGGTTCTCAAATACCTGATGAAGGCGCGCAAACGTGCTGCGTTTAAACGTTTCAAGAAGGCGTTGCACCTGTCTGCTCGCTGCGACATACGGACGATTCGCGACGTCTCGCGCGACTTCGACTGCATCGTGGTGGGAAGCGATCAGGTGTGGAACTCGTCGATATCCCATGATGACGGGGCGTTCTTCCTCACGTTTGAAGACGACCCCAAACGCTGCAAGAGCTATGCCGCCAGCATCGGGACGTGCGGCTTTCCCTCCGATGAGCCGTATGCAACGTATCTCTCGCATTTTTCGTCTCTGCTCGTGCGGGAGCGTACCGCCGCGGAAGAGATTCGCCGTCTCCTACCCTACAGAAAAGATGTACGACAGGTCATCGACCCCACGTTGCTTTTGTCGCGCGAGGCATGGGAGTCGATTGCACGGCTTCCTGTCTGCGCGAGACGGCGAAGGTATATCTTGGCCTACAGCGTGACGGACTTCGAACTCTGCGCCGAAGTTGCAAGGGAGTTGGCGGCGCAGCGAGGATGCGACATTATACAAGTCTGTCAGCGGAGGGTGGGGAGAATCAAAGGCGCCATTCATCTGACCCACGCTTCTCCCGAGGAGTTTCTGGGGCTTTTTGCCAACGCGGATGCCACGGTCGTAAGCTCGTTTCACGGACTCTGCTTCTCCCTCATCTTCCAAAAGGACTTGTACTGCATCCTGCGCAAAGACAACGCGACGTCGTCGAGGTTTCGAGACCTTCTGGACGAGCTGCAGGTAGAGAGCGGCGTATTACAGGGCGTGGAAGACCTCGCAAAGGTGAAGCCCGTGGATTACGGCGTGGTTTCCAAGCGGTTGAGCGCCATGCGCGAGGCCTCTGTGGCGGCGCTTGCAGAGTCGTTGGGTGCTTGAGGGGGAGTGTATGCCGCTTGAAGACAATCTCATAACCTGCGACCTCGTGTGCTCCGGTGTGGCGTCGCCTATGGCGTGGAGAAGCTACCTGCGCTACTTGGAAAGGCACTATGGCGAGCTCGAGACGTACGAGCACAGGCCAAAGAGCTTCGGAGGGAAGCATGGGAGCCGGTTGCCCGAGAGGGCGCGGTTCAAAGACGGCACGATGGCCCAGGGGGCTGCCCGCACGAAGACCTGGTCCAAGGCATACGTGGGACGGTGGAGCCTGAGGCCGACGTGTCACGACTGCCCCTTCCACTCGATGGAGAGGCCGGCGGACATTACGATAGGCGACTTCTGGGGGCTGTCCGCGCTTGGAGGAGTGAACGAGGACGAGGGCGTGACCTTGGTCCTGCAAAACAGCCGGCGCGCTGAGGTCTCTCGGCTTGTGGAGGCCTTGCTTTCGGTATCGAGATGGCAGGAGTATCCGGCGAACGCGGCGTGCAACCCCTCCCAGCCCAGGCTCGCGAGCTCTCCCGAGCCAAACAAGGTCAGGGGGATTTTCTTGCGGGGCGTCGCGAGGGCGGGCTTCGGGACGGGCTTTTATCTGGCGCTTGCCGTGGCGGGCGTGAGGCGGATGCTGCGCCAGAACGGAAAGAACGCGGACCCGGCTTTGCTGGGCAAGGAGCCCGTGATGCCGCCTGCGGCAGGTTCCGACTCCGGGGCGAAGCGCTTGCAAAACAGGCTGGTCGCCACGAAAGGCGACTGCTACGGCTGCGGGGCGTGCGTGAACGTCTGTCCAAAGGGTGCCATCCGCATGCGCGAAGACGCAGAAGGGTTCGCATACCCGGTCATAGACGATGATGCATGCGTGAGCTGCGGGCTTTGCAATAAGGCCTGTCCCCGCTCGCACGGGGGAGACATACCCGTCGAAAGAGCTAGCGTCGCCTACGCGGTGCAGATTGAGGATCGCGAGCGCTTCAGCAAGTCCTCGTCCGGCGGGGCCTTTTGGGGTCTGGCGAGCAGGGTCTTGTTGGATGGTGGCGTGGTGTACGGCGTCGCATTTGGCGACGGCAACGTGCCCGTGCATGTCCGCTGCAGCACCGCCTCGCAAGCCATGCGTTGCATGGGCTCCAAGTATGCGCAGAGCGACGTGGGGGAGTGCTACGGGAGCGTCCTGCAAGACCTCCGCGCGGGCAGAAAGGTCCTCTTCACGGGCACCCCATGCCAAGTCGCCGCACTCGAGCGGTACGTCGAGCAGGCCACATGATCGATTCGGGTGAGTATGGCAAAGTCAATTAAAGTAAACTTCCTCTACAACGTGGTCTACCAGGTGTTGCAGATTGCCATACCTCTGGTCACCACGCCCTACCTCTCGAGGGCGCTCGGGCCTGTGGCCGTGGGCACGTACTCCTTCACCAACGCGGTGGTCGCCTACTTCGTGATGGCCTGCGTCTTGGGCATGTCGACCCATGGCGTGAGGGCGATTGCCAGCAGCCGACATGATTCCGAGATGCTCGCGGGCGAGTTTTGGAGCGCCTTCACGTCTCAGCTGCTCGTTGGCGCTGTCGTGCTGCTTGCCTACCTGGTCTATGCGTTTACGCTGGGTGGCGAGTACCTGTATTACTACCTGATGTGGAGTCCAATCCTGGTGGGAACGGTCATCGACGTCTCGTGGTTCCTCTTTGGTCTGGAGGACTTCGGCTACACCACCGCGCGGAGCCTCATCATACGCGTGCTCGGGGTCGTCCTCATCTTCGCCTTCGTGAAGGGTCCCGAAGACCTCTGGTGCTATGTCCTCATCACGGCCGGCTCCAAGCTTCTGAGCTCGCTTTCCATCTGGCCGCGCGTGCTGTCGCGCGTGTCCTTCGTGAGGCCGGAGCGCGAGAGCGTGAAGCGGCACTTTCTTGCCAGCCTCCGCCTGTTTGTGCCCGTCATTGCGATCTCGCTCTACAACTCCCTGGACAAGATCATGCTGGGCATGATTTCGGGGACTACGGAGGTGGGCTACTACGAGTACGCGGGCAGGATGACGTCCATCACCTCCTCCGTGATGGGGGCGATGGGCACCGTCGTGCTGCCGCGCGTGTCGTCCTACGTGGGTGAGGGCCGCGAGGAGGAGGCGGTCGACCTGGTGGGCGTTGCCCTGTGGCTCATGCTGGCCATGGCGTTCGCCTTCTCGTTCGGGCTTGCCTCCGTGGCGCCGACGTTCGTGCCGGTGTTTTTCGGGGAGCAGTTCATGGCGTGCGTTCCGCTCATGGTGGTGCTGGCCGCGGCCGTGCCGCTCCTTTCGATCAGCAACGTGCTCGGGCGACAGTGGCTCCTGCCAAACCACGAGGACGGGCTGTACACGCGGTCGGTCTTTGTCGGCGCGGCCGTGGACATCGTGCTGAACCTCTTCATGATACCTACGTGGGGGGCGCTCGGGGCGTCGCTGAGCACAGTCGTGGCGGAGTTCTCCGTCGTGGTGGCGCAGGCGTTCTTCGTGCGGGGGAAGCTGCCGCTTCGGAAGTTTCTGCTCGGATCCGTGCCGTTTCTGATCATGGGTGGGGTCATGTTTGCGGCCATACGGGCCTACGCCGTCTTTGCCAACGGGCAATGGGGCGTCTCGGTCGTCTCGCTTGTGACGCAGATCCTGGTGGGAGCCGGCGTGTACGCGACGCTCGCCCTGGCGTACTGCGTGTTGACGAAGAACGCCCAGTTCAAGAGGCTCTTCTTGCGCGGCCGCTAAGGCTTGTTCCTTTTGGTCATTCGCCGTGCGAACTTTCCGGTACAGGAGAGCTGCGACTTCGCCAGGGCGCTCCTCGCGGGGGACGCGGAAGGGGCCACGCACTACCTCGGCGAGGTCACGCTCGCCTGCATCTCCTCCTTCGACGGCGGCGCCCGGTCCGCCGAGAGCGAGCCGGAGCGCTTCTACCACGGCCTGGTGCTGGGCCTTCTCGCACGGCTTAGGGGCTGCTGGAGCGTGGAGTCCAACCGCGAGAGTGGCTGGGGCCGCTACGACGTGGCGCTCGTGCCCACGGACGGCGCCTCGGGCACGGACCCCGCGGTGGACGTGGAGTTCAAGGTCTTCGACCCAAAGAGGGAGAAGATCTTGGAGGACACCGTCGCCCGGGCCCGCGAGCAGATAGAGGAGAAGGCCTGCGCGGCCTCGCTGCATGTCGCTGACGACATAGACGAAGCCGACGGAGAGCCCTGGCGGGACCGAGGACGCGACCGTCGCGCCGGAAGGCAGCTCCATGTACGTCGAGCTCGCGCATATCCGGCTCCACGAAGGCGCGACGTTCACAAACAACGGCTGCTTTATGCCAAACGGCGCTCTCTACGTGCAGGGCAATCTCGTGAACAACGGCAAGTTCAACGACAAGATCGTCTCTCAGGATCCCGACCGCTGCATGTTCGCCTATTCAAGCAGGGCGACAAGACGATGCTAATGGGATACCGTGCCGACGACTGCTACGGCGAGGTCATAGAATCGTTCATGACGGGCGAGCTGACCATAGACGAGGTGCGGAAACTGTTCTACAAGGGGGAGCTTGGCTCG
>CACXZL010000167.1 GCA_902772085.1 uncultured Coriobacteriaceae bacterium
GATGCCATCGAGTGCGGCGCGGACGAAATCGACTATGTGGTAAACCTGTCCGAAGTGAAGAACGGCAACTGGGATTACGTGCGCGAGGAGATGGAGTGCATCGTGTCACTTTGCCGCGAAGGCCGTGGCGGCGGCACGCTCGGTGCCAACGAGCCGGTCGTCTCAAAGGTCATCTTTGAGAACTGCTACCTCACCGACGAGGAAAAGATCGCGCTCTGTCGGATTGCCAGCGAGGCACGTCCAGACTTCATCAAGACCTCCACAGGCTTCGGCTCAGGCGGCGCGACGCTCGCGGACGTGCGCCTCATGCGTGAGAACGTCGCCCCAGAGGTGAAGGTGAAGGCCGCAGGTGGCATCCGCACGCCCGAGCAGTTCCTCGCCTTCGTAGATGCCGGCGTGGATCGCATCGGCTGCTCTGCCAGCGTGGAAATCTTCGAGGCACTCTCCAAGCAGCTGTAGAAGACGCGACAAAAGGCGCACAAGGCAGCTATGCGCTGTGCCACACCTGCGGCCGCTTCGTCTTGTGCGCCCATACCAGAAGCACGATTCCCGCCGCAATCAGCGGCAGCGACAAGACCTGTCCCATGGTCACGAATCCGCCGAAGAGATAGCCCAACTGCGCATCGGGCACACGCACGAACTCTACGAGCACGCGGCTGACGCCGTACCACAGCAGGAAGATGCCCATGAAGGTTCCCTGAGGCCTTGGGGGCACGCGTCGCCAAAAGAACCAGAGAATCAAAAACATGAGGAGCCCTTCGAGCAGGGCCTCATACAGCTGGGACGGATGCCGATAGACGTTGCCCCCCGTCTCAAACATAACGCCCCACGGCAAGTCGGTCTCCTTGCCCCACAGCTCGCCATTGATGAAGTTTGCGCAGCGCACGAGGAAAATGCCTATGGGAGCCACGCACACGCCGATGTCGCAGACCGTCGGGATGCAGATCTTTGACGTCCTGCACACGATGGATCCGCCTATGATGGCGCCAAGCAACCCTCCATGAAAACTCATGCCGCCTTCGTTGAGCGCGAGAATCTCCAGGGGATGCGTCGCATAATATCCCGCACCATAGAAGAGCACGTAGCCCAGGCGAGCACCTATGATGATGCCAAGGCATATGCCCGTCATAATGTTGAATACGTCATCCACAGACACGTCAAGCTTCCAGCGACGAGCGATCCTGTACATGAAGACGCCGCCCAGGATAAACCCGGCCAAGTATCCCAGCCCGTACCAACGCACGGCAAAAGGCCCGATGGCAAAAGCGACGGGGTCAAGCGCGTGATACAAGTCGTTCAAAAACATCAAAGCGCCCCTTACTCACCCTGTGCCTCTGCCTGCTCCTTGAGGTACCGCCTCCAGAACTCGACGGAGGTCAGCTCGTCGCGAGCCTTGGCCCATCCGTTCAATATGTCTTCTTTGTTTTTCTCAAAGAGCCGCATGTCGGATTTGTATCGCTTCAGCAGCTCTTCGAAGCGCGCGCGGTCTTTCTTGCGCAACACGCCTCGCGCACCGTCGGCCGTCACGGCAAGCAGCGCTTCCTTGCCACGGATGACGTTGGCGGGATAATACCAGCCGTCATAGGGTATCACAGCCACGCCACCGTCACCGAGCCCCCGCGGCCCACGCTGGCCGTTGAAGGTAAGAAAGTCATATGCCCTGCTTACAAGGCTCCTGTCTCCGATCTCAGTGGGCAGCGCATTGACGACGAAGCTCACGTCCTGCATGCACGGATCGTCGATTTCGTCTAGAGGCACGAGGGTCTCGTTCTTCTTGAAAAGCGCGCGATTGTTTTCATCGGTCTTGATATGAGCGAGGTGGTCCGGTCCGCGCAGGAAGTCCTCAAATCCCCTGAGGCACAGCTCGGCAGAGTCGTAGTTGAAGGTCTTGAGATCAAGCCCAAAGAAGTGGTGCACCACGTTGACGAGGTCGACGTTCTGATAGATGCCAGAGGCGGCCTGCGCAATGAGGAAGTTTCTCAGCTGATAATACCGCTCGAAGGCGGCCTTGTAGGCACCTGCGTTCGAGAGATGCCAGATGCAGATGCCGTTCATGGTGATGAAGCCTTTGGCCGCGCGGTTGCCATACTCCGCATCGTCGCCACGGATGAAGAACGGCAGCGCGAGGCCGTGCGTGCGGATGCTCGCAACCGGAATGCAGCAGTACCACCACGCGGCATACATGTTTGGCAGATGGGGATCAAGCGCCTCAAGCAGCATGCAGGACTCCAGACTGGATACGTCCACAAAGCGCTGATCGTCCTCAGACAGCTTCGCCGCCCGATAGCCGCCCGCACGGCCCACGAAGCCCACGTCCTCATGGAACTTGTTTGGGTCTTCGAGGCAGAGCATGGCGCCGCTCACGAAGTGACCGAGATACTCGTCCTTGAGCACGCGCAGCACATTGAACGTGCGCTTGATGGCCTCGGGATGGATCTGCACGTCGTCGTCCATCAGTAGCACATGCGTTGCCGGATGCTCTTGTTCCATGGCCTCCATCATGCCGCGCGAGAAGCCTCCTGCGCCGCCCACGTTTGGGTTTGGATGGACGTGCACGCGATCGGACTCGAGCGCACGGGCATCGAGCGTGCGGCCATTGTCGACCACGTGGAGCGTGAAGTGCCTTGCTATGGGCTCGTCACAGCCCAAGATCTTGTCTTGGAACAGGCGGATGTTTGGTACGACATAGTCTTCCTTGAGAAACGTCGTCGTGGCGACCGCGAGCTCCACGTCGCGCAACGCGTCCTCCTCGATCTTCGTAAAGAAGTACGCCCGCTTCAGCGTCAGCGGCTTATCGCACACGACCTCAAAGGACAGCATCGCGGCCTCGTCCGAGGGATAGCAGAAGTCGATGACGGCATAGTCGTCAAGGTCATATGACGCGCGCTCGTATACCGTCCGCTGCGGCTTTTGCAGCATGAGCCTATACCCCGTGTAACGGACCTCAAAAGAGCCGCGCACCTCCAAGCGGAGCCATACATTGTCTATGGTGGTATAACGACGCCATTTGAGGGCGGAAAACGCATTGAGATACGTCGCGAAATCGTAGCACACGCACGTCGGGGAAAGCAGCGCGCCCTCCTCGCCCTCCGCCACGCGGACGCTCGGAGTCTGACGCACATACAGCTCGGGATGCTCTTCGGATCTTTTGCCATCCGCCAGGAGCACATTGCAAAGGCGATAGTCATACGACATGGAAAACCTCCGGGCGATCGTGGGTTCTGAAGTATCTTTCGTCTGTATGAGAGTATATACCGTTCGCGCTTTCAAGCCGTTCACACACGGAAGTACGATTTTTCACCACGGCGTCGGCCATCGGCGTAGGCGACTTTGTATACTTTTCTGGGTAACGAAATCGCAAGCCACATCCGTCATGAGGAGTCCCATGCCACGTCATTTCACACAGGACGAAACCGTCTCCATCGTGTTTGCCACAAACGACCACTATGCGCCGTATCTCTCGACGCTCTTCGCGTCGATCGTCGACCACAGCGACGAGAGGCGTACCTATGAGCTCATCGTGCTCTCGGAGGATTTGAACGATCAGCACTTGGGGCAGCTACGGGAGCAGGTCACACGTGAAAACGTGTCGTTGCGCAGGCTTGACGTCGCGGAGGCGATGAGACCGTATGAGGGAAAGCTCAGGACATGGGCGCACTTCAAGCGCGAGACGTACTTTCGCCTGCTTCTCCCCCAGATCCTTCCCGACCATCACAAGGTCCTGTACCTCGACGCCGACATGATTTGCCTACACGACGTCGCGCCGCTCTACGACACCGACGTGGAAGGATATCTCGTCGCCGCCTGCAAGGACCCCGACACGACGGGCATATACAACGGCATCGAAATCGACGTGGGCCAGCCAAACAAGCGCGACTATATGGACAACGTCCTCAAGATCAAGCAGCCTTACGATTATTTCCAAGCCGGGACCATCGTTTTCAACTTGGATGAATGGCGTGCCTCCCTCGACGTTGACGAGGTCTTCCGTTTCGCGCAGTCGGGAGAGTGGCAGCTTCTCGATCAGGACATCCTGAACTACTTCTGCCAAGGTCGCGTGAGATTTCTCGACATGGCCTGGAACGTGATGTTTGACAACGAAGGGTCACGCATCCGCGACATCATCTCCAAGACGACGCCCGAGCTTTTTGAGGACTACATGACCGCGCGCAAGAACCCCTTCATCGTGCATTACGCAGGTCCCATCAAGCCGTGGGACAATCCAGACTGCGACTTTTCCGACTGTTTCTGGCGATACGCACGCGTCTCGCCCTTCTACGAGACGATAATGTATCGCATGTATCACCGACCTGTCGAGCAATTCTCTGCGTTGCTCGAGAATACACGCGACTGGATTCAAAGCGTCGATGACGAGCTCAAGCGCTATGAGCAGCGCTCCGCAGGGCTCATGCTCAAGGAGTTCGTATACCAGAAGGTCTTCACACCTTTGGTGGCGCGTATCTCAGGCGGAGACGAAGAGAGGCAGCGCAAGATCCACGACCTGTACCGCAAGGTCCACCCCGAACGCGACGCATAGCGAATCGCCCGACCGGCCAACAAGGGCAGTCGCCCTCAGAGAGCGCTTGGTACGTAACGTCCAACGCTCGTCGACCAAACTTGCCACGAGCAGTCTTGGTGCCATCATCTACGTCTTGGAGCGATATCGTAACGGAGGAACCACTTGCTTCCCATAGGTAGCATCCGTCCAGCTGCATGAGGTAGGGGCGCAGGACGCACGCATGAAAGCGGCGACGCCCAGCGCAAGGCCCGCCGTGTACATTTTCCGTCACGTAACGGTCCCTACCGTGCGCGCTTCTTGGCAGCCCCGGCCAAGACGGCACGCACCGTGTACACTTTCCGTCCCGAACGGGTCCCTGCCGTGCGCGCTTCTTGGCAGCCCCGGCCAAGACGGCGCGCACCGTGTACACTTTCCGTCCCGAACGGGTGCCTGCCGTGTACACAAAAGGGCCATATGTGTACACGGCAGGGGGTCTCCCGTGCCGATAAGTGCGCACGGCGGGGGTCTTGTTTGCCGTGTACACTTTCCGTCCCAAACGGGTGCCTACCGTGTACACATACGGCAGAGAGGTGCGCGGGGCTTGATGGTGCTTGACGCGAGGCCTGGCGGGGGGCTTGGCGTGGGGTTGGCGAGGGGCTTGGCGTGGGGTTGGCGAGGGGCTTGGCGTGGGGTTGCATGTCCGCGGCTACCTCATGTGTACGTCCTGTTTGTTGCAAACCGGTCATCAGGTGCCTTGCCATGGAGGCATTGTTTCCGCGAGCTCTTACTGCATCAGCTCCGGATCCTGTATAACGTCCTCTGGGTACATACGCATAAGCTGACCTGGCATAGCTCCGGTTCGCCAGCAGTAGTCCTCGCAGACATCCAAAAGCACGTCCACCTCTGAGCTGATTGATGCCCACACCATGCCAAGTGAGGCTCCGGGACAATCGTGAACGAACTTGTTTCTCATGCCAACGATTTGGTCCCAAGGTACATCCGGACAAAGGCGCTTTACGGCAAAGGAGGAGCCTGCGCATTCCTCCACGACTCTTTCCAATCCATGGTGCAGACCGTCCACAAGCAGCTGCTCGAAGTCGTTCTTTGGCTCGATGAAATCGCTCCTACCGATGTCTGACGCCGCCAGTTTGCGTTTGAGCTGCATTATAGCCACCCAAATCTCCGCTATGCGACGATCGTCATCCTGTCGAGCGCTCACATATCATCACCTTGTCTTTGTCGAATGGCTGCAAAAACGCAGGGGTACTCCTCGGGCGCTCGGTGGTCACAAGGTCTACGTCACATCCTAAGGCATCTGAAATCTCGCCCTCTATGGTAAGGAAAGAGAAGCCCAGGCCTCCGTTCGGCAACCGTGGGCTTCGTATGCGCGGCTGCAGTTGCCGCTACAAATGCCTTGTTGGGTCACTTCTCACGGAATCGCCAAGGCGCCAGATCTGCAATCTGCTGGAATCGCGTTTGGCGAGGGTCGGCTTGCTGGAAATGCGTTTCACGAGGCCCGGTCTGCTGGAAATGCGTTTGGCGAGGGAGCGTCTGCTGGAATCTCGTTTCACGAGGGTGAATCTGCTGGAATCTCGTTTCACGAGGCTCGCCAAACGAGATTCCGGTAGAGTCGCCCTCGCCAAACGGAAAACCGACAGATGCTCCCTCGCCAAACGGAAAAGCGTCAGAAGCCTGGCGGCCAGCGCGAGTGACCTTGTTGGCGTTGCCGTTCACGCCCCTGTCCTCTGCGCCAGCCCGCAAGCGACTCCACGCTCGCTTCGTGAGTCGCCGCTTGCACGCATGCGCAGAGGACAGGGGTGTGAACGGAAACCTTGTCGGCGAAGGCCCTTTGGCGCGGTTACGCCAAGTCGAAGTAGGCGCCATACGGATCGAGATTGGGATTCAGTGCAGGATCCCCCTGGGCAAAGAAGGCCGCGTGCCGAGTCATGGTGTATGCGCGCTCTTCGAGGAAACGCTGGCGCAGCCGCACGTCAGTGCGTTCGCGTCCCCGCGTGGCAAACTCGCGATGGTGCAAAACCGCATGCGCGCACACCGTCACGGCATAGCCCGCTTCGCGTGCCCGCAGACAGAAGTCCCCGTCGTTGAATCCCACGGCAAGCTCCTCGTCGTACCCGCCCAACTCGTCGTAGAGCGAGCGCCGCACCATCTGACAGGCACCGGTGACCATGGAATAATCCCCCGGCATGGCGGCGGCATAGCCAGGGCCCAAGGCGTCGCGCGTGAGGTTCTGACACACGTGGCAGAAGTCGCCATTCGGATTTGCCGCCATGCCCACGTGCTGGATAAGCCCGTCGCCAAAGAGCAGCTTCGCGCCAACGACGCCGACCTCCGGCCTCATGAGGCAGCCCGCCATCTCCTCCAACCAGCACGGCTCGATTACCTCGGTGTCGTTGTTTAGCAGCACCACCAGCTCGCCTGAGGACTGGCGAACGCCGTAGTTCACGATGGCCGAGTAGTTGAACGCCCCGGCCACCGGCGGCTCCCACGTCACCACGCGCACACGCCCGTCCCTGCGCTTGAGTTCCTCATAGAGGGCAAACGTTTGCGGTTCGCGGCTGTTGTTTTCCACCAGCACGATTTCGTAGTCCGGATAGGTCGAGCGGTCAAGGATCGACTCCACGCAAGTCCGAAGCAGCACGGACTGATCGCGCGTAGGTATCACCACGCTCACGCGCGGCACAGGGTCGGGCAGCCGATACCGCACGCGATAGGTGTATGGCAACACGCCGTCATCCACCTCGGCGGCGATTCC
>CACXZL010000168.1 GCA_902772085.1 uncultured Coriobacteriaceae bacterium
CCTCCACGCGCCTGATGCCCGAGAGGGTCTCGCCGATGTCGACCGACTCGGCCTCCAGCGGCGTGCCGGGCAGGTCGTACTGCTTGGGCCGGAACGCCACCTCGTCCACGCGCGTCTGAGCTGAGGCGGCGTCGGCCAGAGCAACCTCACAGGAGCCGGCAAGCGTCACGAGCTCCTTACGGATCTCGGCGACCTTCTGCTCGTTCTCAGCTAGGGCGCGGCGCAATTCATTGAGCTCGGAAAGCTTCTTTTGCAGCGCGTTTACCTGCTCAACCACTTCCACAAGGCCATCACCAAGCGTTTGTCGAAGCTCTGCAAGCTTTCCCATAGCCCAGCGCTCCGAGCTTGCTCCGCTCTCCACCGGAGAGCGTCCTACGAGCTCCTCCACTTCGCGCATGGTCGTACGCGCTCGCTCCTCTACGGTGGACCGAAGAGACAGAAAGGCGTCCTGGCACTCACGCAAACGTTCCTCTGCTTTGCGTTGCGCTTCGCGCGCAGCCGTAAGCGAGCTTCGATCAGGGGCGACGTCGTGGGGCGTGGCCGGATGCGGATGCTCCAACGATCCACAGACGGGGCAGGGCTTGCCAGCGGACAACGATGATGCCACAAACGCGGCGTCGTCCGCCACGAGCGACAAAAACAGTTCGTCGGCCTGATGACGGGCCAGCTCCGCCTCCCGCTGCGCCAGCTGCGATTCCGTTGCTCGTTTTGCGAGGTCTTCTCGCTCGCGCGCCAAGCCCTTCAGCCCGTTGGCAATCTCTTCAGACTGCTTGACTTGACGCTCACCCTCCGCACGTTCTGCACGCGCATGCTCGAGCTGCCCCGCCACGTCTTGCGCCACCGACAACTCCACGCGCGCATGCGCCACCGAGCTCTCCAATGCGGAACGCTCCGCCTCCAGCTTCTTGCGCCTTGCATCCAACTCCGAGCTGCGTGCCTGGGCTTGAAGCGAAGCGGCTCGCAGTTCTTCGAGCTCATCATAGCGTGGAAGCGATTTCATGAGTTCTTCTTCACGTGCAAGCAAGCCACGATGCTCGCGATCATAACGTTCCGTCGCTTCATCAAGGGCTTTTTTGTATATGGACACATGCGCGTTTGCAGTCGTCAGCTTGCGCTTCGCCTCTTCAGTCGCCTCTAGAGCTGCCACCGTGTCCTGTGCGGTACGCAACCGTATACGTGCCTCTACGGTCGCCTCGCGAGCGTCATCGCGTATCTTCTCGGCATCCTCTATCTCTTTTTTCTGCCGCTCGATGATAATCTCCGCGGATTTGATGCAGTCCTCAGCGGCAAGCGAGGGATTTGGCAGATCGAGCGTGCGCTGCACGGGATCGTGAATCGTCACAATACCACGATCGAGCCGCTTCACGCAGGCGTCAAACTCCGCCCGGCATCGGTCCAACTCCTCTCGAGTCTCACGGGCCACGCGCATGAGCTCGTTTGCAAAGTCGTCAAGCTCCTCGGTGCCAAAGATCTTGCGCAACACCACCTCGCGTTCCGCAGGATCCGTGCAGAGCAACTCGCGGAAGGCTCCCTGGGCAATCATCGTGACTTGACGGAACTGCCCATAGTTCAGACCCAAGAGGTCCACCACGCAGTCGTTAACCTGCCGCGTGTTGTTTCCCAGCGTGACATCGCCTCGCGTAAGCTCTGCCGCCGCCCCACGGGAAACAAGCGCGGAGGAGCCGTCGCCACCTCCTCGTCTGCGAGCAAGCATCTGCTGGGGCCTACGGTACACGGTATAGATCTTTCCCGCATGCTCGAACGTAAGCTTCACTTCCGTGGCGGTCTCGTCATCAGCGAAGTCGCTTCGAAGCGTACGCACGTCTCTTCCGCCAGACGACTCCCCAAAGAGCGCGTAGGCGATCGCGTCAAAGAGCATCGTCTTGCCCGATCCGGTATCTCCGTAGATGAGGTACAAGCCATGATCGCCAAATTTTGAAAAGTCGATGGTCACTTCTCCCGCGTAGGGACCGAATGCCGTCATACAAAGCTCGAGGGGCCTCATGCGGCATCACCACCTTCCGTCAATACCTTCTCGAAGGCATCGCTCACAAGTTTTGCCTCGTCATCCGCAAGGGGCTTGCCCGTCTGCATCTGGAAGAACTCATGGAAAAGATCGATCATGTTTTTCTCCAAGTCGATCTCTGCGGGGAGTTTTTCTTCGGCAGCCGCACGCGTGATGGCGTTGTCGAACTCCACCTGCTCGAGGTTTGGCCATACGCGTCGCAGGCGAGCCGTCACGTCCACCGGATCGTCGTCGGTGACGATCGCATGGATGAAGTCCTCTCGAGCATGCTCGTCTTCTTGCTTTGCGCTGGCCACGAGGTCTTCCACGCTCCCACGTTCCAGGCGGAAGTCACGCAGCGGCTTCACGGGCACCAGACGAAACTTCACGCGCGTCTCTCCGTCGCGCTCGCTTATGCCTATGACGGTAAACGATTTGTTTTGCCTGATCTCGGAAGAAGAGAGCTTCAAGGGGCTTCCCGCGTAGCGCACTTCGTCGCGCCCCATGCGCTGGGGCCCATGAATGTGTCCCAGCGCCACGTAATCGAAGCCGTCAAAGACACGGTAGTCCACGTTGTCGAGCGTACCAAGCGAGAGATGCTCGGAGTCGCTTTGCTCTGGCTTGATGCCTGAGTTCGTCACAAACTGATGAGCCACGCAGACGTTTGGACGCTGTCCAAACGCTTCTGTAGCGCGCGCCGTGTCGAGCACAAGCCTCAACGCCGTGTCGTAATTGATGACCGAGCCGGCATCGAGCCCCTGCTCAGATGCCCACGAGCGAACGTCGGTAGGGCGCACGAAGGGTATGAGCCAGAAATTGACGCCGTCGATTACCACGGGTTTCAACGTGCCCTCCAGCTCTCCGGCGATGTGTATCCCCGACAGCGCGATGAGATCGGATCCCACGGAAAGGCGTGCGCCAGAATCATGATTTCCGCTTACCACCAGTACAGGTATGTGCGCCTCAGCCATGGAGGTGATGAAACGATCCCACATGCGCACGGCTGCTTCCGCAGGGTTTTGGCTCTCGTAAACGTCCCCAGCCACCACAAGCGCCTGAGACTCGGAGCGTTCCACCAAATCTTTGAGCTGCTGCAAGAGATACTTACAATCTTGTTCAAGCGGCATTTGCGCCAGCTTGCGACCGAGGTGCAAATCAGATGTGTGTACAAATCGCATGGGCGTCCAATCAATAGATCTCAACAGTTATTCAAGTATACCGTGAGCAGAGGACCAGAATTGCGCGTCTTGCCTACGATACGAATCGCAAGCGCGTATACTACACAACTCGCACCGCGCAGGCGACTTCAATGAAAAACTTCGCAAGTAGTTCAAGAAGCCAGATAATTCTGATAGGGCGACAGGAGGGCTGTCAGTTCTTACGCAGTCGCCAACCTACGAGTACGGACGTGGTCGAGGCGGCGATAGAGGTCACCAACCAACAAACGCCCATGCCCATCCAGAACTCGGTCGGCAACGAGCAGATGAGAAGACTGTCTACGTAAAACGTCCAGTTTCCCTGCGAGAAGAACACCTCGTGAAACGTCGTGAAGAACCCTTCGAAGTCTAGTGCGGCCCACGCGCCAAACAAGAGAAACACGCTCAAGACCCCCGCACCCGAGATCATAAGCACAAGCCCCGTTGCCCGCCTGCCACATTTCATGCGCGCATACACGAGAGCTGCCACCGCCCCAGCGGCACAAACGACCAGCACGGGCACGGCCTTCCGCATGATAACGTTGCAGTCCTCAAGATGCGACACGACGTCTTCCGTATAGCAGAACCGCTCAGAGGCTCCTTTGCAAGACAAGCGCAGCTCCTCGAGATTGTTTGCATCAGAGACAACGGCCAGGTTGGGAAAGCCGGGCTCGTTCGCTGCCTTGCCTGCCGTAGCGTCCAAGTATTCTCTGTCTAAATCGTATATCGTTCTATAGAGCGCTTTTTCGTCATGTCGCCCAAAGGAGAAGTCGCGCGTCGCATCGGCCGCCCGCACGAGTTGGTCTCGATTGAACGGCGATATATCCTCTGTCACGTACGCGGACGCCAGGCCGTGCGTTACGGGAGGGAGCAGGCATACGGCAAACCCCGCCGCGACATACGTCACGACAAGCGTCACTACCGCAAATACCATCACTATCCCGCGCAAGGCTCTCATAAGGTGATTGTATCACACGTGCAAGCGCGGCAAAGAGGACGGGGTCTCCATGTACCATACACGAAGACCCCGTCCCTTACCGTTCAGACCCCATCGACCAAGCGCGCCGTTCTCGAACAGTCCTCGCCGTACTGTGGAACTGCACGGCACAACGCCCAGCCGAGTGTATACGTTCTCGTACTTATTGCTTGCGATTCTTGCGTGTACCGACAAATGCAGCACCGGCACCTGCGGCGACCATCGCAGCGACAGCGGCCACAGAAGTGGGGTCGGTGGTCTTGGCAAGCGTAGTGGCAGTGCTGCCAACGCTGCCAGCCGTGGTAGATGATGCTGTGCCTGTGGAAGCCGTACCGCTCTTTGCCCACTGAGCATAGAGGGTCACGTCAGAGGTGACCTTCACGGTCGCGCCATTGCTGATGCGCGTTCCGGTACCATCCGGCTTGGTGTTCCAACTCGCAAAGATGTAGCCAGAACGGGTAAAGGTGCTTGTGGGGAGCTTCGTGTCTTTTCCCGCCACGACCTTCGCGGGAGCCATGCTGCCTTCACCGCCATTTGGATCAAAGGTAACGGTAAGCATGTTTTCCGCTTCAAACGTCGCGTTTACGGTAACTTCGCTCGCGGGCATAACAAAAGCATTCTCGGTGATGGTAACTGCC
Organism: uncultured Coriobacteriaceae bacterium; assembly: GCA_902772085.1. GTDB lineage: Bacteria > Actinomycetota > Coriobacteriia > Coriobacteriales > Atopobiaceae > RUG440. Next base: position 4,816 of record CACXZL010000168.1, read on the forward strand.
TTACCTTCCGCGTCCGTTGCGGTAAGCGTCGCAAGCGCATACCCTTCTTCGGCAGTGGCGGTAATGGTCACCGTGTCGCCCTCCACCGCTTTTGTCTTGCTTAACGTCACCGTACCGTGCTCGATGCCTTCTGCCAGCCTGACGTTGTAGCCCCTGACAAAGTAGCCTTCCCCGAGCAACGTCTGCGCGATAACGTAGGCATCGTCATCGCTCGCGAAATAAGCGGCAGGATCCACATCGGGATTCTCCAGCTCGAAGCCCTCAGTAAACACCGGCGCAGTCTCGTCGCCGCCTTCCATGTCCTTCGTGACGCCAATGGAGGCACCTTGCACGAACTTGCCCGTTACGGCAAATACGGCAAAGCCGGCAGCAGCTGAATCACCCTTTGCGAAATAGACGTTGCGTGCAACATCGCCAGCAGTGTTTCCCGTCACCTTGGGCGCACCGCTGAAGCTTGCGGCCACATTGCCCGGGACGTACACACCGGCGCCCAAGCCAGCCTTGTTGTATGAGATTTCGCCACCCGTAAGGTTAAACGTGCTCTTGCCGTCCGGCGTAAAGTACACGCCACCACCGATGCTTTCAGCATCGGTGCCATCGCCGTTCTGCGTGATGAGGCCGCCAGACATTTCAAATACGGCCTGCGACACATGGACGCCCAAGCCGAATCCTTTGATGGTGCCAGCATGCATCTTGAACGCACCGATTTCGTAGACGTCGACGCCGTGCGCCACAAAGGCCCCCTCACTCGGCTGTATGGCACCAGACCCTGCATAGTCATAGAGATCGAGGAACGCTGCGGTGGGCACCTCTATGGCAACGCTTTTCTCCCCGGCATCCCTCTTTATGCTCTTGCCGTTGAGGTCGAGCCTGGACTCGCCCATCGGGGCTTCCCACGGATCCGAAAGGGTCACATCGTTTGCCAGATAATAGTTTCCTGCAGTAGTGGGAAGGCTATCCGTCGCGGTCCATGCCTCAAAGGTGATACCATCATGCGTCTGCGCATCCGTGGAGGATTCCTCCTCCGTATCCTTCGTGTCCTCCGTATCCCCAGGCTGCGAATCGGGCTGGTCAGTCTCCTGAGAGGCTTCCTCTTGCTCGTTTGCCGTCTGGTCCGCGTACTCCTCGGCAATTACCGTAGCGGGACACATGCTAAACGCCATCGAAACGCCCAGCGCGACAGAGACAATGCCCTTTTCTAGCCGATGTCTCATCTTTACTCCCTTCGTGGTGTATATTTACTGCAATCGTTTGCGGTATGTCGCAGAACTCAAAACACACGACTCTGCATCCACCCACTATACGCTCACCTTCGCAATGAGTCAAAGGTATTGTTGGCATTGCAAAGAGACTCTGGCTTTTTTCGTTTTCACGGCATCGCCAAGGCGCCAGCCAGCAAGCGGCGACTCACGAAGCGAGCGCGGAGCCGCTTGCTGGCATGCGCAGGGACTCGTGGTGTGAACTGTAACCATTTCCCATCCCGCTCGGATTGTTGCTCAGTAAGACAGGAACGAAAGAGGAGCCATTCAACGGAAATGCCGGACGTTACGCATGCGTCGTCTGCGTTTGTATGCCAAACTCATGGGAGGCACAATCAGCGTTTGGAGGAGCAAAAATGTTTTTTGACCCATTCCTCGTAGTCTTCTCCTT
>CACXZL010000169.1 GCA_902772085.1 uncultured Coriobacteriaceae bacterium
GCGCGCCATGCCAATGAAGTCCGCCTTACCCATCTTGAGCAGGGTGTCGGCCATCTTGGGGTCGTTGATGCGGTTTGCCACGATCACGGGGATGCCCACCAAGCTCTTGATCTGCTGTGCGCGCTCCATGTTTAGCGCGTGGTCGGTAAACATGGGGGCGATGATCTGCTGGGTGGGGTGGCTGGCGTACATGCCGTTGGACACGTGGATGGCATCAAAGCCGATCTCCTCGAAGTGACGGCAGAGCTCGTAGCTCTCGGCCTCGGTACGTCCCCCTGTCACGAAGTCATTGGAGGAGAGGCGCACCTGGATGGGGAAGTCGGGACCGACCTGGGCACGCATGGCCGCCATGATCTCGTCCACGATGCGCACGCGGTTGTCGAAGCAGCCGCCATACTCGTCCACACGGCGGTTCACGGCCGGGCTCAGGAACTCGGCCAGCAGGTAGCCGTGGGCGCAGTGCAGCTCAACGCCGTCGTAGCCAGCGTCCTTGGCACGCCGCGCTGCGATGCCAAAGTCCTCCACAAGCTGATGAATCTCTTCGACGCTCATCTCGCGAGCCTGGAACTGGCACATGGGATCCTTGGTGGGGCTGGGGGCGACGGGCATCTCGCCACCGTTCGCGGCGGGCGTCGTCTGGCGACCGGGATGGTACATCTGGGCAAAGATCTTTGAGCCATGCTTGTGCACGGCCTCGGTCACGCGACGGCTGCTCGCCACGTGCTCCTCCTTCCAGAAGCCCGGGATGCGGCTGTAGCCCTTGCCCGCGGGCTGCACGCAATAGTCCTCGGTAATGAGCAAGCCCCAGCCACCCTTGGCCTTCTCCTCCATGTAGGCCACGTACTGGTCGGTGATCATGCCGTCGTGGGTGCAGTAGTTCATAACCATGGCGGGAACCACCAGACGGTTCGGGATTTCGCACGTACCGATCTTCATGGGTGAAAACAAGGTGTCGAGTTTCATGTATCATCCTCTCCTAGATGCCAGATACCTTGTTTTCACTATAAAGGTGGGGGCGACCCCCAGGTCAAGAGACGCATGCCAAATCGAGCCATGCGTCATGCGAGTAGAGAGGGCAATGGATGCGCTATACGCAGAAGGACGTATGCCGCGCCTTCAACATCAAGCGTGACACGCTGCGCCACTACGAGCGCATGGGAATCATTTCTCCCCACGTGGATGAGCGTAACGGGTACCGTTATTATGACGACTGGCAGATCAACCTGCTCTGGGACTGCAAACGCTACCAAGGCATGGACTTCAGCCTCGCGCAGGTGCGCGACATTCTTCATACCAGCAAGCTTGAGGACGTGGAATCGCTTGTGGACGAACGGCTCGCACGGATGGAGCGCGAGTTGGAGTACCAGGCCATGGCGTTGGACAGCATGCGCCGGTACCAAGCCATGCTCAAGGAAATCAACAGACACATGGGTAGCTATCAAATCCGGGAGCTGCCTGCACTGTGCTTCGTCGCGCGCCGCGAGGTTCACGACTTGATTTTGGACGAGCGCCTGACCACCGCCGGGGCATTCATGAACAGCAACCTGCCCGTGTGCCTACCTCCCGTTGCCTATTTCCCCAATGCACGAGAGGAGCGATACTTCTGGGGATTCGCAATGCTCGGCGAGCGTTACGATGCACTGAGCGGCCCGAACGAAGGTATGCTCACGCTGCCGGCGACGCGCGTGCTTTCCACGTGCGTGGACGCAGGTGAGCGTTGGAACTTTGGCGCGCATCTCTTCGATGACCTTGTTGCCGAGGCATCTCGACGCAAAGAGGAACCGACTGGCCCCCTATACGGTTTCCTGCTTACACGCGTCTACGACGATCAGGGGGCCTACCACCGCTATGTGGAGGCTTGCCTTCCCTTGGCTGGTGTGGTGTGTCAGGGGGACGGAGGAACTGACACGGTGTCAGGGGGACGTGCCAGGGGGACGGAGGAACTGACACACCACGCGTGACGGGAACCGTCAGCTTTAGAGCATGAACTCCCGGTACTCGTACTCGGCCGGGTTGGGGGCGATCCACGCCTTGCCTTCCTCGGGCACGGTGCAAATGGAGAAGATCGTTCCGCCCCGCTCCGCGAGCGGCAACTCAGGGTCGTACATCCCGCATATGCCGGTGGGGCACCCGCGCTTGTCTCGGAGGAACTCCATCGCCAGCTCGGAGTCGAGCTCGCCGTAGTGGTCCTCCATGAGCTGCTTCATGCGGTAGTCGCGCAGGTATGTGTCTACGAAGAAGATCTGGTCGGCCATGTCGTGTGGCTGGAGGAAGGGCGTCTGGAAGTGGTTGGCGTGCGTGAGAATCTCGCGGTCGGGGAGGATGTAGCCGTTCTTGTCCGGCGTGACCTCGATATCGATCATGTCGCCTTCCTTGCCGGCGATCAGGTGGTTGAGCGCGATGGCGCAAGGGGTCTGGGCGATGCAGCGCAGAGCCTTTGGTATGGACGGCTGCGAGAGGGCTTTCTGGCCGACGACTAGGGACGGTACGCCGATGACGCTCTTTGGGTACACGAGCTCGTTGGCGAAATGCGAGACCCCGCGGTCGTTCAGGCCAAACATCACGAGCTGGCCCACTATGGCGACGCCAAGAATTGCGGGGCCGTCGTTGGGCACGATCTTCATGGCAGCAAACTCCGAGCCGTCACACCAGTCGAAGTTCTGGCCAGCGACCGTCTTTCCATCCTTGGTCGCCTTGCCAGTGGCCGCGAAGGACGTGCAGCCGCCAAAGTACACCGGCGCGGCGACGTTGAGCTCGAAGGCACCGTTCTGCATCAGAACCTCGCCCAGCGGCAGGCCGGCCCCCTCGGCGATTCCCTCCAGCTCCTCCATGAACTCCGGGGCATACGACTTGATCTGCGCGACAAACCGCACGGCGGTCTCAATGAGCTTGCCTAAGGAGACGTGGGGGATGACGGGTGCGAAGACCCTGTCTTTCCAGAAATAGGTCATCGCCCTTATGCCGTCGCGGCAAGCCTCGCCGTACTGCTGGCCAATCTGTCTCCAAGTGCCCTTGAACTCATAGAGCGTCATATCGTTTGGCTTTCTGCCCATAGCTTTCTCCTCAAAGAATTGCCTGCGATGCCCATCGAAGCGTAGACGACGCTAGCGCCTGTCATCCTTTTACATTTGTAGATTCTCGACAGTGATACCCGGGGCGAGCACGTCAAGGTCCACATGACCCGCCGCGTTGGCGGCGCCTGTTACCTTGCCCACGTCACTGTATTGCCAGATGGTCCAACCGCCTTGGGGCCATTCAACCCATGCTGGCCACTTGCGGCAAGAGATCCACAGATCGTAGTCATCGAAGTGCCCTCGCAAATAGCGGTCGTAGATGTCGTTGCCCGTGTAGATAAGGGGCTTCTTGCCGCATGAGGCCTCCACCGCTTCGAGGAACGCCTTTAGTTCGCGGCGTACGTCCTCGGACTGAGGTGGGTTTTGCTCCTTATCGCCGTACCACTCGACGTCTACGGTTGGCCGAAGCGCACGGATGGCGGGATTATCCCAAGCCTTCGCTGCAGATGCGATAAAATTTGCGGCTTGTGCGGAACCCGGGGAGTCAAACGAGAAAAAGTGGTATGCGCCAAGGGCAACGCGGCTGCCCGAAGCCTGCTCGCATGTGGCCGCAAACTGGCTGTCGGCGTGGGTTGCGCCTTCGGTCGCCTTGGCGTAGACGAACTCGATGCCCGCACTCGAGAGGCCCTCGAAGTCGACTGCTCCTTGATACTCGCTTATATCGACACCCTTCACGCCCTCAGGCACAAAAATCATGTTTGGACGTATGACCCCGGCCTTGATTCCAAGAAACAACGCCGCACACAATACCGCCACTACGCTAATGACAATCATGATGCGCTTCAGCATCAAGCACCCCCAATTTGGTATGACACGCGCAAAGAACCCCCGGCAGGATTCGCCATCACGCCCGTATTGCACAAATTATATCTGATGGCGATAGAAGACACGGGAATTACCCGCTCGGGCGTTGTTGCAGCAGCATGTACCGCCGCATCCGACGGCACAAACGAGGGCGAAAACGGTCGTTTGGAACCACAGTCCTACCGTTCGAGGCCGTTTTCGCCCTTCCCCGTCTTTTCCTTCAGCTTTTCGCAGGGAAGGGACACTCCCTTCGCTGCGCACTCGCTGCGGGCTACGCTACTTCTCGCTCGATTCCCTTCGCTCGTTTGCGAGGCGACGCGCGGAATAGGCGGTCATGGCGGCACCTGCCACGGCAGCGACAGAAAGCAGGCCGTTCAGGCCGGAGAGCCGGTCGCCGGTCTTTGGCGTTTCCGTGGTGGGCCTGCTTGAGCTGCTTGTGTATGGTCTTGTCGATGAAGAAGACGAACTGCTTGAGCTGGAAGACGAGTTGCTTGAACTGCTCGTGTTGTTCGTCGTTGGCGTAGGGGCGTTGTCGTCCTTGGGCGTTGGCAGGTCGTCGATCTTTCCATCTGAGGCGGTGATGACGTTTGCCACATGGAATACCTCGTTGCCGTAACTGAGGCTGCTGTACTCGTCGCCGGCCTCGAGATATCCTGGCGTCGTGGCCGAGTCGATCAGCTCGTCGTCCTCGCTCCGCTCGTATTCTTCCGTCTGCTCTTCGGCATAGGCTGAGGCAGCAAGGCCGTACTCGTCCACATCGGTCGTCTCGCCGTAGACCTCGTCGTGGTAGTACACCGTGACCTCGGAGCCCTCTAGCGGCACCTCATCCATGTCTGCCGTGCCGTAATCGATCTGCAGGTATTGGCGTTGCCCGTCTTCTGCATTTGATTCGTCGCCGTTTGCGAGCAGCAAAACGCTCGATCCTGCCACGCGCTCTACCAGATACGTCACCTTCGTCAGCTCACCCGGATCGTCGAGCTCGTCGTAGTCAACAAGCTCCAAGCTCGCACCGCCGGAGGAGTAGTGCGCGCATATGTACATGCCAGGCGAGGGAACGCCAGACGCCCCTTCCCGAATTGCCAAGGCGAGCTCGCCCAAGCCGTTCAGATCGAGCACGAGGCCCCGAAGTCCATCAGCGTGTTTGCGGCCGCGTCGTTCCAGAACGAGCCGATGCGCAGGTAGGCGAGGTTCTCGCGGAAGAGACGCACCGCGAGGTCGGCGGAGTCGATGAACGTGCCGGGGTTGCCTGCTTTGTCCGTGCCCTTCTCGACCGTGTCGCCCGCGA
>CACXZL010000170.1 GCA_902772085.1 uncultured Coriobacteriaceae bacterium
CCGGCGGCCGACGGGGCGGCGTGGGCGCGGCCGGTGAGCGAGGCGAGCGCGACGAGCAGCGCGGGCAGGCAGGCCATGAGCCTGTAGAGCGACCTCGGGCATATCCCGTAGGCCCCGCGGACGGCCTCCACCGTCTCCCCGCGCAGCCTGGCGCGGGCGACCGCGCCCTGCAGCCTCACCGACCTCTGCCGGTAGGGCGAGACGTTGGGCGGGATGAGCGCGTGGGTCGCGCCGCAGGACGCGCACCTCACGCGCTCGATCGTCACCCTCCCGCAGACGAGCTTACCGCCCTCCAGGTCCTCGAGGTGCCTCCGGTACGACGAGTGCGGAGCGAACCTGCCGACGGCCCCGCAGGCGGGGCACCCCGTCGCGGCCAGCGCCGGGTCGTTGCATCGGCCGTCGGTGCCGAGTATCATCTTCACCAGCCTCCGGGCGGCGCCACGTACGCGCGCCTGTGCTGGGGGAGGCGCCTCTGTCGCCAAACAAGTCGGCGCCTCCCCGTCCTCTTTCCTTTCCGAGAACTCTACACGATGAGGCGGCGCCATGGCCTCCTGGCGTCATATTTCCTAATGTGCGGCCATCAAGTCTTATGGCTTAATCTGCCGCTGAGGGCCCAAAACGGATTTGCGATTGCGCTGTTCTACAATCGACTGGGACCGCAACGTGATAACCGTCCGCCAGCGCAAGACGGGCAGCGTCACGCAGCTGCCCCTGCTCGCCCCGGTGGGCAACGCGATCGTCGACTACCTTCGCCACGGGCGGCCCGACTGCGACCTCCCCCAGGTGATCGTGTCGGCCGGAAGCCCGGCAACCGCAAGGCCCATAGGCCCCGCCACGGTCCATTCGATAGTGACGAAGCACATCTCGCGGGCAGACCTGGACGGCTGGCGCGACAAGCGCCACGGCGCGCACGCGCTGCGCCACAGCCTCGCCACCAACATGCTCGGCGGGGGCGTCGCGCTCCCGGTGATAGCGGAGGTGCTCGGCCACCAGTCCACGGAGACCACCAACGCCTACCTGGGGCTCGACGTGTCGTCGCTCTCCGGGTGCGCCCTGCCGATGCCTGCGATGCGCAGCCCCCACTACGGGGAGGTGTCGTGATGGGTGCCCGGGGGTTCAGGTCCGGCTTCGCCGACGCGATCGACGCGTACGTCGACTCGCGCGTGGCCGCCGGCTTCAAGGAGGCCAGCTACCTGTGCCAAATGCGCAAGTTCGACGACTTCTGCGCGTCGCGCGGGATAGCGCACGTCTCCCTCTCCCGGGAGGACGTCGAGGAGTGGGTCCGCAGGCTCCCGGGCGAGGCCACGACCACCCACTACGCCAGGGTCAACTCGTCCAAGCTGCTCGTCGAGTGGCTCATCGCGAGGGGCCACGGCCTGTGCCCGATACGCGACGTGACGTTCAGGCAGACCGGCTTCAGGCCCCACATATACACGGACGACGAGGTCGGGCGGTACTTTGAGGCCGTGGACGCATGGGACTCGCGGTCGTCCAGGGCCGACGGGGTGCAGTTCCCAGTGCTGTTCCGCCTGCTCTACTGCTGCGGGACGCGCATAGACGAGACGCTGGGCATCCGCAGGCGCGATGTCGACCTCCGATCCGGGACCCTCGCCCTCAACGAGACCAAGAACGGCCGGCAGAGGCTCGTCGCCCTCGGCCCGCAGATGGCCTCGCTCATGTCGCGCTTCGCCGACAAGACCTTCTACCTGCTGGGCGACGACGACTACGTCTTCCCCAACCGCCTCGGAGGACGCAGGGACCCGAGCCGTCTGCTCGAGGTCCACCACGAGCTGCTCCACCGCGCGGGCATACCCTACGTCGGCGGGGGCTCCGGGCCGCGCCTGCACGACTGGAGGCACACCTTCGGGGTGAGGTCCTTCAAGCAGATGGTGGAGTCCGGCATGGACATGTACGTCGCGCTGCCCACCCTGTCAGCATACATGGGCCACAAGACGATCTACGCCACCGAGCGCTACGTGCGGCTCACGGCGGAGGTCTACCCGCGCTTCGCGCGGCTCCTCACCGGCAAGTACGACCACGTATTCGGGGCGGTGGGCGGCCATGGCCGGTCGGACTGACTTCGCCACCCTGCTGCGCAGGTTCCTCACCCACCACCTCCCCAGCGTGAGGGGATGCTCCCCCGGAACCGTCGACTCCTACCGCCAGGCGTTCTGCCTGCTGCTCGAGTACCTCCGCTCCGAGCACGGCCTGGAGGCCGACGAGGTGGAGCTGGACGACATCACGCGCGTCGCGGTCGAAGGCTTCCTCGACTGGCTGGAGGCGCGCGGCTGCGCCGCCTCGACGCGCAACCAGCGAAAGGCGGCGATAGACAGCTTCGTGCGCTTCCTGGAATACGAGCGGCCCGAGTGCCTGCCCGAGTGCCGGCAGATACTGTCCATACCGCCAAAGCGGACGGCGCAGAAGGAAATCCCGTTCCTCAAGACGGAGGCGATGAGGGCGCTTCTGGGATCCATCGACACCGGCAGGCGCGACGGCCTGCGAGACCACGCGATGCTGTCGGTGATGTACGCCACCGGCGTGCGCGTCAGCGAGCTGACCGGCCTCAGGGCAAGGGACGTCTCTCTCGGCGAGCCGCCGACGCTGCTCGTGCACGGGAAGGGCAACAGGGCGCGATACGTCCCCCTCGTCGGGCAGGTCACCCAAATCCTCCGGACGTACATGCGTGCATACGGGCTCGACCTCCCCGAACGCAACGAGGAGTGGCTGTTCCAAAGCCATGTCGGGCAGAGGCTCACGAGGCAGGGCGTCACGTACATCCTGAGGAAGCATGCCGACGCGGCCCGCATGGAACATCCCGAGGCGGGGATACCCGAGCGCCTCAGCCCGCACGGGCTGAGACACACCGCGGCCATGGAGATGGTCGGCGCTGGGGTCGACCTCATATACATCAGGGACGTGCTCGGGCATGCCAGCGTGCGCACCACCGAGATCTACGCGAGGGCCGACTCGAAGCTAAAGAGGAAGGCGATAGAGGCGTCCGACAGGGCGATAGTCCCTCCCGAGAACCCCGTCTGGGAGGAGGACGACGGGCTGAGGGAGTGGCTCAACTCCCTTGGCAGGCGTCGATGATTATGTGAAGCGATGGGAGGGCGGCGGGCCCCACCACCTGCGCCTCCCCCGCGTCTCTTCACATAACCGCACTCTTGCCAAAACCCTTGTTATGCAAAGCTTTGCATAACAAGGGGAAGGTCGAGCGGGCCAACCGGGCGCTCAGGAACGAGCTGCTGAACAACCTCGACCCCTCGTTGCGGCTCACGCTGGCCGAACTCAACGACCTCCTCGCGGGGTGGGTGCTGCGCCACAACTCCAGGCCCCACTCCGCGCACGGCATGGCCCCGGCGGCCGCGTGGGCGGCGGACGCCGCGAGGGTCCCGCCGCGCATGCCCGAGTCGGAGGCCTGGCTCGACGAGGCCTTCACCTGCCGCGAGGTGCGCCGCGTCCACAAGGACGCCTCGGTCTTCGTGCAGCGGGTCCGCTTCGAGGCGCCCGCGTGCCTCATCGGCGCCAAGGCCGAGGTCCGCTGGGTCCCCGGGGACCTCACCCGCGCCTGGTGCGCGCTGGAGGACGGGAGCCTGCGGGAGATGCGCCCCACGGACAGGGCCGCGAACTCGCGCGCCAGGCGCGACAACGCGTACTCCATCGACTGGAGCGAGGAGGCCTAGGATGCTGTTCGAGCAGTACTGGCACATGTCCAGGAACCCCTTCGACAAGTCTCTGCCCGCGCGCGACGCCTTCGCCACCAGGGACTTCCGCGAGGCCACCTCGCGACTGGAGTTCCTCGCGCGCGCCGGCGGCATAGGCCTCGTCACGGCCCCTCCCGGCGCCGGCAAGACCTACGCCATAAGGGCCTGGTCGGCCTCCCTCAACCCCAACTCCGCGTCCCACGTCTACGTCTGCCTCTCCACCGTCAGCCCCGTCGAGTTCTACCGGCAGCTCTGCCAGGGCCTGGGCATCGAGCCCGCGTACAGGAAGAGCGACATGTTCCGGCAGGTCCAGGAGCACCTGCGCTACCGCTCGGTCGACAAGGGGCTGCAGACCGTGGTCACGCTCGACGAGGCCCAGTACCTCTCCCACGAGATCCTGCGCGACCTCAAGATGCTCGCCAACTTCGACATGGACTCGCGCGACTGCGTCGCGATCGTGCTGGCGGGCCAGCCCGTGCTCGCCGACGTCCTCTCCCGCACGGCCCACGAGGCGCTCGCGCAGCGCGTCGTCGTGAGCTACGCCTTCCGCGGCATCGCCGCGGACGAGGCCGCGCCCTACGTGGAGGCGCTGCTGCGCGGCGCCGGGGCGTCGCCCGCCATCTTCGAGCCGGCGGCGGTCGCCGCCGCCCACGGGTGCTGCAACGGCTCGGTCCGCCGGCTCAACCAGGTGCTCACCGGCGCCCTGCGCATAGGGGCCCAGCAGAGGGCGGCCTCCGTGGACGCCGAGATGGTGCTCTCCGCCAGCCAGGAGGCGTCGCTCAGATGACCTGGAGGAACGACCTGTGGGTGGGCGACCTGAGGCGCGCCGTCGAGGGGGTTCCGGACGACTCGCCGCTGACGGTGACGGTCGTCGACTCGTCAGGCGGGGAGCGGTGGGCCGACGGGCTCCGCCTGGAGGTGGCGGGCAACCCCCGGGACTGCCTGCCCCACGCCTTCCTGGACGTCCGCGTCGACGGCACGGTCCTGTGGGACAGGCCGGGCCCCTAGCCCCGCTTCCGACGCGGCCAGTCGGCGACGGTCCGACGCGCGCGACCGGGAAGGACGGTTGCCAGACGAAGGGAGGGGCCGGCTTGGCCGACCCCTCCCTCTTCATCCGCACCTTGAAAACCGCATCACCACCCGAGCGGACGCCCCAGCGCCTCGCAAGGTCACATTGTTTAATGTGCCGTGTGCCCGCTCAGTAACTTGCCGTTCTACACCCTACCGAGCTCCGCCTTCCATCCGGCGCAGTCGATCCACTGCAGATCCGTGAGCGAGGAGGGCATGTCCATGGTCTCTTCTGGCTGCAAAAGCACCACCTGGATGTTTCCCCCGCGCACGGCTTCGGCAATCCTTAGCTCCTCACGACACACTCCGTTCTCGCGAAACGCGTAACTAGAAAGAAAGGCAACGAACCTGTCACTCGTGACTATCGACCTCATCAGCTTTGAGCGCCA
>CACXZL010000171.1:0-5147 GCA_902772085.1 uncultured Coriobacteriaceae bacterium
GTAACGCTCCAGGAACGAACGGCATGTGCTGTATTTACCGCATTTGCTTTGGCTTACAGCCCGAACAGGCCGCAGTACATCGGCGTGAAAGCCATGACGATTATCAAGATCAAACAGGGCACCGAACCGAATTTCAGGACGTCAAGCGGCTTGTAGTAACCCCAACCGTAGCTGAACAGGTAAATCGGCTCGATCCAGAGGAGCATCGGCGCGCATGCCCACATGGCGGGGAGGTATAGCATCGCCATGGGCGTCGCACCCAGGATGGGCGCCAAGGTGAGCAGCGGAGGTCCGAACAGAGCCACGATGGCAGGTGCCGTGGGGATGAATGCGCGGATCACGCAAACCACGAGGCCCATGATCAAAAACGCGAGCATGAGGTTCATACCGCCCATGCCAGAGAGCAAGGCGTTCACAATCCACGCCATGATGCCCGTGCTGCTCATGCCGCCGATGAGGACGCCGACCGAGCCGATGGTGAACGAGAGGTCCCAATTGATGCGTGCGGCCGTGTCTTTCCATTCCAAGACCCCGATGCCCGGCAGGAACATGGCAGCCATGCCGAGCACAGCAACGATAGTCACGTTCATAGCGGGGATCCACGTTCCCAAAAGCCAGCAGACGATCATAATGGCGATGATGACAAGCGTGCGTTTCTCGACAGAAGTCAGGTTCGAGCCAGCTTCTTCGAGGCGACGGTCAAGGTCGGCGAGCGCTTCATCGCTCACATGCTCGGGCTTGTAGATGCGCGTGAGCCATATGCTCGCAAGGAGGATGGCAAGCAGCGCGATGGGAGCGAACAGCAAGACCCACTGCAGGAACGTGACGGTGACGCCTGCTTCGCTCTCGAGCAAGCCGATGATCAGGGCATTACCCGGCGTGCCAGCAGGGGTGATAAGGCCGCCGATACCAGCGGTGGCCGGTATGCCGATCATCAGGCATTTGCCGAGGTTCGACTTGCCAGGAACCGTGTTATTTGCCTCGAGAAGGCCATGCGAGATGCTGAGGAAGATGATGCAAGTTGCCAGGTTCGACATGAACGCCGACACGAGGCCACACGCAAACATCAGCGAAATGACGAGCATCGACGGGTTGTTCTTCGTACGGCTCGTGAGCGCATGGCAGATGCGCAGGGGCATCGTCGTGTTCTCGAGCGCAATCGACACTGCAAAGGTCGCAATGGCGAAGAAGAACGCCGTCCCGCCGAATTGGGCAAACACGTCGCTGAGCGTCATCACTCCCAGCAGCGGCATGAGCATCATCATGGCCAGCGCGGAAACGCTCATGGGGAGGGAATTGCAAATCCAGAGGGCCAACGCGCCGCCGAACACGCCAAGAGAAAGGAGCGCTTCGCGCGTGACGCCATCAGGAGTGGGAAGAATCGCGGTCAGCATGATGAGCGCAACCGCAATAATGATGCCTATAATACGCCTTTTTATACTTGCATTCATAATCGTCTCCGCTCCTAAAGCCCAGCGGCTGCGTCAACACAAGCCTTGGACATCATCTGGACGTTTTCGATCTTGGCGTTGAATGGGATGTCGCAACCCGAGCAGAGCATGAAGCCAGTCGGACCGAGATCGCGGATGAGGCTCCTGCAGTAGTTGTAGGTAGCTTCGGGCGTGTCGAAGGCAAGGATCGTGGCGGGCACGTCGCCCATGATGCACATCTTGTCGCCCACGATTTCCTTGGCTGCGCGGATGTCGGTCTGGCCATCCAACGACATGACGAGCTTCTTCTCGGGGAACCTGCGGAAGTAGCTGATGCCCCTGTCCCAATTCGAATCAAGATGGGCGATGGGCACGACGTCGTACTGGATGCACAGATCCACGAGGTCGGCGAAGTAAGGCCAGGCGAAAGTCTCGAACATCTCGGGGTTGAGAGCGCTCGGCGTACCGCGCCATCCGCCAACCCAGACGCCGAAAGGCCTGGAAACGGGGTTGCTGAAGCGCTTCTCGTAACGCTCCATGTTGAACTTGTGGATGACGTCGAAGACCTGGAGCAGCTTCTCGGGAATATCGAGGATGTCGTCGACGAGGAACGCCTCCATCGACCGACCGCCGCAGAGCATCTCGAAGGGGGTGAGCAAAGACCCGTCCTTGACGACGGGGAATCCCGCAGCTTCGATGCGCTGGATCGCGGTGGCGTTATAGGTGGCAAACGGCGCCAGCCTCGACATGGGATCGCCGAGCGTGTTCTTCATGAAGTCCTGATACCACGGGCCGAAACCTCCCTCGAGGATCACGTCGTAGTCGTCTTGGCTGATAAGCTCGGCCTCGGCAACCTGCCACAACTCGTTGTCGGGAATGTCCTCGCCCGGCACCGCGATGCGCGACAGCCAGATGACGGGAAGACCGAACGGGATGGACGTGGCGGCCTGGAGACCGTCGACTTCGCCCATCAGCTCGGCGCACTTGATGTTGCACGTAACATTGAACTCGGGGTCGGAGATGAAGTCTTTGACCGTCGTGTTGGTAAAAGCCGCTGCACAGGCGGCTGCACCGGAGATAAGCGGGGTCTTGTCAACCGGATCCAGAGCGATTGCCGCCTTGACCCTTTCCCAGCGTTCTTCCAGCTTGCTCATGGCATGTTCCTTTCTCGCTCTTGAAATCCGCCTAATCGCAGGGTTCGTGCCGCCTAGGATATGGCCCTTGCGTTGCGATACGCAGATTGCGGGGCTTTACCCTTCAAGGTGAGTATAGGAAGCCGCGCCGAGTTTTTTCTCATTCGATTTTGTGCATTTCTAACTATTATTTGTGCAATTTTGTAGATTTAACTGCAAACTAAAGATGTATAGAGTCGTCAGGCGAGAAGCGCCAGCCTGCTAGATGGAGAGCGCTTACCACTTGATGCCGTGGGCGTCCACGATGGCGAACGAGAGCATCAGATACGTAAAAGCGTCTTTGTCCGGGACGGAAAGCAGCTTGTCGAACAGGCTGAAATCTATTATCTCCCGGATACGTTTGAGGCGATAGTCCAGGCTGTTCCTATGGATGCCCAAATACCGCGCGGCGTCGGAGAGGTGGAAGCTCGCGTACGTGTAGGCGTACAGCGTCTCGAAAAACTGGGTCTGGTTGGCTTCGTCGTACCTCTTCAGTCGCACCAGCTCCGGCAAGGCGTAGGTGTACAGCAAGTCGTCTGCAGCAAACGTGCGGTTGAAGAACGCAAGGCCATGTTCGGAAGCGCGGGAGAACGACCTTCCCGTCCGCTCAGACTCGTTGAGCTCGTCTTTTGCCTGGAGAAAGAAGGTCCAGCAATGCTCGATCCCCTCAAACGAATTGCTCACCCCGCAAAGGAAGTCGCCCTTCATCATGGACGGCAGCTCCACCGCGATACTCTCACCTGATTCGCACCGAAGCTCGTTTTCAAGCACGACCAGGACATCTTCGAAGATGAACGAGATGACGAACGGGTAGCGGTGAGTGACGGTGTAGTAGAGCTGCGAAAGGAGGACCGGCTCGGATTCCGAACGCTCCCGCATGACGTAGAGACGAAACGTGTCATCGTGGTTCCAGCGCAAAGCGCGAAGATACAAGAGGATGTTGGCCTCGTCGAAGGACCCTCCTTCGAAGAACAGCGAGAAGGCGTCACCGATCTTCGAGGTGGGGCTGTAGCGCGGATAGAACTGCTTCATGTGCTTGGTCATGGCAACCGCCAGAATGTTGACGAGCCGTGCAAGACCCTGGTCGAAGGGCTTTTCAAACCCGAACACAACAAGATGGCCAGCCATGTAGCCGTTGGGGAACAAGCTGCAATGCATATACTCGTGGGAGCCCATCGCCGACTGGCGCGATTTTGGATAGGTGTCCTTCCAAACCTCGGGCAAGTTGATCGAATCCCGTAACTCGCGAAGCCTATCCGAAGAAATGCCGTTACCTTCGACAATTTCCTTCCAATGCCAGTGTATGGTCGAAGGATATTCCCGCGAAATGGCAAATGCCCTCCCATCAGGCGCATAGACGAAAGCCGGCGCCTTGAGAATGCCCGCGCTCGCATCGAGCATCTCCTGTAAACCATCCACTCGCGAAATGGAAGCCTCTAGGGAGCGTTCCCATTTGTTGAAGTCATCCAAGATGACGCATATCTCATCGAAGACGCTTTCGATGGCAACGCCGCGCACAAGGATCATATCTTCTCGATGCACAATTAGGGAGTCATCGGCGTTTGCTTCAAAGAAATCGTTTGCACAACCGACGTAAATCGTTTCGTTGTCCAGGTACGATGAGGCTATCAATCGGGCTTTTGCAATCGAAGGCCGTCCTGTCTGGATCATTGAGACCATGTTTTCGTAATCAAGGGAATGGTATATATCCCACATGCTCAATTCCATCCAGAGCCTCCCAGCTCCGCATACCGCAAACTCTATGCGCACATTCTAATCGAAGCGACCTCTTCAGTGCACATCCTCTGCCAAGTAGTCATGCCATCAAGACCTTAGGACGATTGCAACGGACAATCCACTTATCATGAAAGCAATACACCCACATGAAAGGAAGGCCGATAGCGTTCGACTTCAAGAAAGAGTACCGCAGCCTCAACCAGCCCAAAACAAAGCCCTCCATCGTCGAGGTACCGCGCGCGCTTCATCGTCGTCGAGGCAGCAGGCATGCACATCGGCCCCTACGGAGACAAGCTGGCGCCCATTGCCGCCATGCACAAGTTCGCGAAATCGCAAGGTCTCGCGCCAGATTTCTCGGACGTGCGGCGACATCATGAGATTTACCTATCCGACCCGCGCAAAGGCAACTCTGCGAAGATGAAGACCGTCTTCGCCCTATCCGCTCCCATTCTTAACGAGTATTTGGGGAGACCCCATTTTTTGCGCGTTATACCATCTTCTTCGCCCAGGCCACGACCTTATCTCTGGATTGCGCGGCCTGATTGCCGATGATGGCGAGGCCTTGCTCGATGGTCGCGCCTTTGCAGACCTTTCTCAGGTGCTTCTCGGAGCCACTCATACCCGATCCCTCGTTCGTGCAGAACGGGACGATGCGCTTGCCCGAGAGATCCTAGCGCTCCAGGAACGTGAACACGCACATCGGGCAGGTGCCCCACCAGTTGGGATATCCCAGGAAGATGGTGTCGTATACGTCCAGGCTCTCCGGCGCCGCCTTGATCTTCGGGCGCGCGTCGGCCTGGAGCTCCGC
>CACXZL010000171.1:5154-6255 GCA_902772085.1 uncultured Coriobacteriaceae bacterium
TGCGCCTGTTGTAGTCGGTGTCGTACTCCTTGACGGTCTCGATCTCGAACAGGTTGCCGCCCGTCGCCTCGGCCACGAATTCGGCGACGCGTTCGGTGTTGCCCATCTCGAGCACCTAGACGTCGCTCGCCCAATATTTCTATTCGGTCCATCGCGGCGGCATCCATCGCGTTCCCCTACAGCTCGCGATAGTAGAGGCAGATGTCGGCGTAGGAGCCGTCGGGCATATGGAAGCCGCCAGGGATCGTGCCCAGCTGCACGAAGCCGAGTTTCTCGTAGAGGTGGCGCGCACCCGAATTAGTGGCGACGACAGCGTTGAACTGCATGACGCGGAAATCGTGCTCCTTGGCCTTAGCGAGTGAATTATCGACGAGCATCCTGCCCACCCCCTTGCCGCGTGCCGCCGATTCCACGGCGTAGCTCGCGTTGGCGATGTGGCCGCAACGCCCCACGTTGTTGGGGTGCAGGATGTAGAGGCCCACCACGCGCTCGTCCTCGACCGCCACGCCGCAGTGCGTCTGGTCCGCGAAGAAAGCTGCTGCAGACTCGGCGTCGAGCGCCTCCTCCTGCGGGAACGCGATCCCGTTCTCGACGACCTCGTTCCACACCCCGGCCATGTCCTGCACGTCGTCTTGCTGATAGGCGCGTATTTCCAGCATGGCAATCCTCGCCGCAGTCCTATTCACTGGAAGAGAAGAAGCAGATCTGCGCCGACATGGAGGCGAGCACGGCCGAGGTTGATGCTGCCATGCGCAAGGATTTCGAAGCCCTTCCCGATTTTGCAAAGAAGGAGCTGCTCGACAAGTTGGGCGCGCCGGGAACACCCGAGCGCGAATGGTGGGAAGCAATCCTGCTTGACTTCGATTCAATTCCTGACGCACCACCGGCCATCGCGTAACAGAGCTACACGTTATATAACCATGCGAGGCCGTCTGCAGTTCTCAGGCAAGCGGCCTCGCTATTCTTCGGCACGCTAATCGCCGAACATTTTGTACTCGGAAATGAGCTCGTCGGGCCCGCCCGTGACCCAGAGCCCGACAGAGGCGTCGGCCTCCTCGCGCACATCGGGATTCGATAGGTAGCGGTCGGCGTAGGCCGCCA
>CACXZL010000172.1 GCA_902772085.1 uncultured Coriobacteriaceae bacterium
CGTGTCGATGTCGTTGGTGTAGATGCTCATGATGTCGCCGTGTGCGTGCGTGTCGAAGTACTTGATGGGCAACGACTCCATGTGGTCAAAAACCTCGATGCGCAGGTCGCGTAGCGTTCCCTGGCTGATGGTGACCATGAGGCGGTTGTACATGTACATGGAGCAGATGCCGAGCAGAGCCCAGAGCCCCAGTCGCGCGATGGCCGCACCGAGCGGGCCGAAGTCGGGCGTCTGCCCCTGCTGGACCTGCTGGAGCATCGGCGTGATGTAGTTGTCGATGAGGGAGCGGGTGAAGAGCGTGGATTGCACCATGGCAAGCGACGACGCGAGGATGCCTACCACCACGAGTGCAAACAAGAGCTTGTAGCGCTTGAACATGAACGCGAAGACGGCGCCGAGCGCCTTGAAGGCATTGTTTTTCTTCTTTTCCTGAGACATGCTACTCACCTGCTTTTCTTGCGAGCCTAGCCACGACGGCGGGGTCTACCTCGAAGTCAAGCTCGTCGGAGAAGGCCGGGTCGAAGCGTTGCGAGATCGGGTCGTAGTCGATGCCCTCGAGCTTGTCGAAGTCGGCCTCGTTGCCCACTTTGTTTTGCGTCTCGTACACGTCGCGGTAGATGTTCGAGCTTGTCAAAGTCGGCCTCGTTGCCCACTTTGTTTTGCGTCTCGTACACGTCGCGGTAGATGTCGCAGGTCTCGATGAGCTCGGCTTCGGGCGCGAAGGCTGCCACATGGCCCGCGTCGAGCACCAGGATGCGGTCGCAGGCGCCGAAGCTGCTCACGCGCTGGCTGATGATGATCTTGGTCGTGTCGGGGATCTGCTCGGCGAAGGCACGCTGGATCGAGGCGTCCGTGGCGGTGTCTACGGCGCTGGTGGAGTCGTCGAGGATGAGCACGCGCGGTCGCTTGAGGAGGGCGCGGGCTATGCACAGACGCTGGCGCTGACCTCCCGAGACGTTGGTGCCGCCCTGCTCGATCACGGTGTCGTACCCGTCGGGCATGCGGTCTATGAACTCGTCGGCGCAGGCCGCCGCGCAGGCCGCCTTGCACTCCTCAAGCGTCGCGTCGGCCTTGCCCCACCGGAGGTTCTCCAGGATCGTGCCGGAAAAGAGCGTGTTTTGCTGCAGTACCACAGCCACGGCGTCGCGCAGGACCTCCGTGTCGTAGGCGCGTACGTCGTTTCCGCCCACTCGCACGGTGCCCGCGTCCACGTCGTACAGGCGGCTGATGAGGTTTACGAAGGTGGACTTGCCCGAGCCGGTGCCGCCTAGAACGCCGATGGTCTCGCCGCTCTTCACATGCATGTCGATGTTTGCCAGGGTCTCTTCGCCCTCGCCGTCGCCCGTGCGGTAGCTGAAGTGCACGTTCTCGAAGTCCACGTCTCCGTTTGGAACCTCCATGAGCGCGTTCTCGGGGCTCACGATGTCGGGCTCCTCCTCCAGCACCTCGACGATGCGCTTGCCGGAAGCCGCGCTCATGGACACCATCACAAAGATCATGGTGAGCATCATGAGGCTGATGAGCACGTTGAACACATAGCCCAGAAGGCTCGTGAGCTGGCCGGTGGAGATCTCGCCCGCCAGGATGGAATGCGTTCCAAACCACGAAAGTGCGATGATGCAGCCGTAGATGGCCACGCCCATGATGGGGTTGTTGAAGGCGATGAGGCTCTCGGCCCTCACAAAGAGGTCGTGGAGGTCGTTTGCCGCGCGGGAGAACTTCTGGTCCTCGTGCCTCTCACGCACGAACGCCTTGACCACGCGAATGGCGGTCACGTTTTCCTGCACGCTGGCGTTCAACGCGTCATAGCGCTGAAAGACCTGTCCAAACAAGGGCATGACCTTGACCATGATGAAGATGAGCGCGGCGGAAAGGACGACGAGGGCGACGAGGAAGATGCCCGAGAGCTTGGGGCTTATGACGACGCTCATCACGAGCGAGGCCACGAGCGAGATCGGGGCGCGCGTGGCGATGATAAGCGACATGTTGAAGGCGTTCTGCACGTTGGTGACGTCGGTGGTCATGCGGGTGATGAGACCGGCCGTGCTGAACTTGTCGATGTTTGAGAAGCTGTACGTCTGCACCTTCTCGAAGAGCGCGTCGCGTAGGTTTGACGCGAGGCCGGTGGAGGCGCGCGAGCCGAAGACCGCTGACGCAGAGTCGATGACCAGCGCCACGACGGCGCAGCCGAGCATGACGCCGCCGTACAGCCAGACCTTGTCCATGGCGCCCTTCGAGATGCCCTGATCGATGAGTACGGCCATCACGTAAGGGATGAGCACCTCCATGCACACTGCGATGAGCGTGCACACCGGCGCGATGAGCGCGGGTCGCCTGTACTCTCCGAGATGGCTCAGCAACTTACGAATAATGTCCATTTAGCTCCTCTCTCGTTCTGCGTGATTGTCTCAAACAATACCATACCTCGTATGCGGCGGGTCGCGCTAGGAGCCATGCGGACGGTACGTATGCATGGGGAGGTAGCTCAACGACGATTGGTCGTTCCAACGTTCTGCGCCTTTCCACATTCCACGCTTTCGGCGCGCAACTTGCGGTAGAATTCACTCCGTACCTTTCGTTATCAAGAGCCAAGGAGCATTCATGATGGATTTCAGACTCCTGTGGAAGCACAATGCATTCAAGGTGGCGAGCATTGCCGTCGCCGCACCGCTTGCAGCGTGGGCAGGTTTCTCGGCAATCTCGCACGGCGTCTATCATCGGTCAAACATGAGCACTGCCTCAGAGATCTATTTCTTGCTGACGAGCAACCGTCGCAAGCTCTCTGACTCCATTGCCTTTGACAACTACCTGCTTGAGCAGGCGGAGACAAACGAGAAACCGGTAGATGTGCCAGAATTGCTTACGCTCAAGACCTCGGTGGAGAGCATAGACCTGGAAGGTACCCAGACGTTCCTCCTCAACCGTCGCGACCGCAATGATCGCGCCGTCATCTACCTTCATGGTGGAAACTTCCTGCGGCGGCCAACCATATACCAGTGGAAGTTTGCAGACACCGTTGCACGACGCACGAGAGCAGAGGTCTTCATGCCTATGTATCCGCTTGCGCCGGTGCACAATCATGCAGAGGCCCACGCCTCCATCGAGGCCATCTATCGCAAGGTCGCTGAAGAGTATGGCGCGCGAAACATCACGCTGATGGGCGACGGGGCAGGTGCGGGTCTGGCGGTGAGCTTTGCGCAGCGACTTGGCGGACTGGAGCTTGAGCAGCCGTCGCACCTCATCCTCATCTCGCCTTGGGTGGACATCACGCTGGGAAACCCGCTTGTAGACGAGTACGAGTCTCAGGATCCGCTCCTCGCCGCCTTTGGGCTTCGCAAGGTGGGCGTGCTGTGGGCTCGCGGCACGGAAGATACGAATCCGCTGGTAAGCCCCATAAACGGCGAGGTGCGTATGCTGCGGAACGTGATGGTCTTTGCCGGGACGCGCGAACTCTTCTATCCCGATGCCAAGCTGCTTTACGACCGCATCGCGGCTACGGGCATCCATGCGGAGTTCCATGAGGGCAAGGGATTGAACCACAACTTCCCGCTCTACCCAACTCCCGAGGCCGCTAAGGCCGTTGAGGCCATCGTCTCTGCCGTGACGGAGGACTAGGACACGCGAACCCTGCCCAAAAACAATGGCAAGCACGCGCGACATGGTGGTGAACAATCTCACGCAAGCATTACCAGAGCTAGATCAGTAGCTGTGTGGAGAACAAAGTCTTCGGATGAGACTGTTTGCTATATTGATGCTATAACCCCGCCACGACTTGGGCAAAGTCGAACTCGAAGCCAGGAAATATGGTTGACGGCACGAGCGTGGCGAAGGGGTAGGTCTGCATGATGGACTTTGAGTCGAAGTTGTATATGAGCACACGCTCTTGCATGGGGTCGCAAATCCAGTATTCACGCACGCCGGCCTCTTGGTATAGCTTGAGCTTTGACACGTAGTCCATGCCGGGGTTGGATGGCGATACGACTTCGGCTACGAAATCGGGTGCTCCCTCGCAACCACGAGCTGAGAGCTTGCTTTGGTCGCAGATTACCGAAACGTCTGGCTCCACAAACGTGGAGTTGTCGGCAAAGAGGTTCACGGCAAAAGGCGCGGGATAGACCTCGCAGGTGCCGTTGTGGGCATCGAAATGATCGGCAAGTTTTCTCGCTAGCATGAAGACTATTCGCTGATGCACGCGGCTGGGAGAGGCTAAATCCCAAAGCTCGCCATCGATGAGCTCGGCACGGACTCCTTCAGGTAGGTTCCAGTAGTCCTCCGCTGTTTGCGGGACTTCCTTTGGCAAGGGCATGATTGCTCCTTCATGACGATGTGGCGCTCGTACAGGTCTAGTATACCCGCTTGTGATGCCAAGCATCATTGTTTTGTGGTGTGCGAAAGACGCACTTTGGTGTTATGGTATTCAAGCTGATTTTCACGGGCTCGCGAGGCATGAGGAGGATATATGAATAGGATGCGCATCGCACAGCTCTTTGCGGATTCAAGCGAACTTGGTGGCACTACTGTCACGGTGGCCGGTTGGTTGCGCTCTGTGCGCGACATGAAGCAGGTGGCGTTCGTTACCATAAACGACGGCAGCTGTTTTCGCGACTTGCAGGTAGTGCTTTCGCGTGACGAGTTTGCTGCATACGATGACGTCTGTGCGTTGGGCCTTGGTACGGCTCTGATAGTCACGGGCGAGCTCGTGCTCACACCTGAGGCCAAGCAGCCCTTCGAGCTCAAGGCGATTCAAGTTGAGGTTGAGGGTTTGTCTGCACCGGACTATCCACTTCAAAAAAAGCGCACGTCGCTCGAGTTTCTTCGCACGCAGCAGCATCTGCGTCCACGCACCAACCTGTTTCGTGCGGTCTTTCGCGTACGTTCGGTCGCTGCCTATGCCATACATCGCTTCTTCCAGGAGCGTGGCTTCGTGTACGTGCATACGCCCATCATCACCACGTCCGACGCGGAAGGTGCGGGCGAGATGTTTCGCGTCACCACGCTCGACGTGGAGAATCCGCCGCGCACCGACAAAGGGGAGGTCGATTGGTCGCAAGACTTTTTTGGCCATGCGGCGAGCCTGACGGTGTCCGGACAGCTTCAGGGAGAGAACTTCGCGTTGGCGTTTGGCGACATCTACACCTTTGGTCCGACGTTCCGTGCCGAGAACTCAAACACGCGCCGTCATGCCGCGGAGTTCTGGATGATCGAGCCGGAGATTGCCTTCGCTGACCTCGGCGACGACATGGACCTGGCCGAAGACATGCTCAAGTACGTGCTTCGCTACGTCATGGACACCTGCCCTGACGAGATTGACCTCTTCAACAGGTTCGTCGACAAGGGCCTCCGTGCAAGGCTCGAGCACGTTGCCGCCTCTACCTTCCAACGCGTGACCTATACCGAAGCGGTTTCCATCCTTGAGCAGGCGGCTGCGTCGGGAACTAAGTTCGAGTATCCCGTAAGCTGGGGCATGGACTTGCAAACCGAGCATGAGCGGTTCTTGACGGAGAAGCACTTCGGTGCGCCGGTCTTTGTGACGGACTATCCGAATTCTAAACACCGGCAAGCCGCCGACCGCATCAAGAAGGATGTGGACAAGGTGCTGCATTGAGGGTTGAAAGTTGAGAGTTGAGAGTTTAGAGTTTAGAGTTTAGAGTTGAGAGTTGAGATGAAAAAAG
>CACXZL010000173.1 GCA_902772085.1 uncultured Coriobacteriaceae bacterium
ACGACACCGTGCTCATCGCAAACAACTCCGACGCGTTCGACGTGCACGTGAGCTCGATCCACGTCGTGCCCGAGGAGGGCGTCACCGTCTCGGGCTCTCGTTCGGTCAGCGGGGCCGACGAGGTATACCTCGAGATGATGCCAGACGCGGGAACCTTGGTACCACTCTCCGACTACCTCGAGGAAAAGGCGCCCAAGGCGGGCGATTGGGACGTGGCCATGCGCGGCTGCCTCGCACTGAACCACCTCACGGGCAGAATCGGCCGATTCGACAGGCTCGACCCCTCTACCAAGTCCAAGCTCGCCACCGTCCACTGGACCGTCGCGCCGGGTACCGCGGAGCAGGCCGCGGAGAGCGCGAACCTGGTCACCGTCCACCGCGTCGCGCCGGGCAACGACATGGACGACCTCGTGGTTGAGCGCTCCGCGACCTCGACCGCACTCGGCGGCGACGGCCTCACCTGGACGACCGAGGACGGCGACGAGGTGCAGACCGTGGGCGACGCCCTCGCCAAGGCTCCCGAAGGCGCGACCGAGGTCACGGTCTACGGCCAGCGATAGCCCCTCTTCGCGCGATGCTCGATTGGCCGGCCTCCCCTTCTGGAGGCCGGCCCTCTTGGTAAGGAGGCGCCCATCGCGCCGACGCCCCGTCCTTGTCATGCGGCTGGCCGCCTCTTGGTGAGGAAGCACCCACCCCAACCTCCTCCCGCCTCTTGCCGTGCTGCCTGCCCCCGGATAAGGAAGCGCCAGTTCAATAACTGCGTTCGCTCGGTGACATCTGTGCGAACGCAGGCGACGGGCGGAGGAGGGAGCCGACTGGGACCCGGCCACCGACGACGACCGCCGGAGTGCGCCGCGCAGGAACGCCAAGCGTACGCAGCAAGTAATCGGTGCTTCCCACCGCCGCACGGGATCGCCAAGCGCGTGCAGTTATTATTCGGCACTTCCTATGCAGGTTGGCCCTTCGCGTCCCCGCATCCGGCGCCGCACGGCAACACTTGGCACAAGGGGGGCCGCCCAATACGATTCTGCCCAACGAGGCATTGCACTTGTTTGGGAATCGCCAGCCATTATTTGCGCGCGGTATGTCCATACACGTTAGGAGTTACGCATGTCCCATTTCATCAACCGGAGCAGCTCGTTGCCATGCGCTGTCATCCTGGCGCTGACTGCTACATTGATATCTCTGGCGGCGCCATTCCCGCCCAACGCGCACGCCAAGGAAGGGGGCGAGACCGTCCTGTACGTCGAACCCTCCCGTGACGTCGCAAAGCAATCCGATCCGATCAAACAAGGGCCTGCGGCGCCGGATCTGAGAGGCGGTTCGGTGGGGAGCCCTGACACGGCAGACGCCTCGCTCTCTCCCCTCGCATGCGTCGTCATCGGTACGTGCGCCGTGGTGGCGGGCATGTCTGCCAAGATGAGGGTTCTCGTGCGCCGAAACCTCACATATGATGCGCCAGATCTTCGCAGGTTACTTCGAATACTTTGAAAATATCTTAAAATTATTTCTCAATTAATCATTGCAACAAAACACATGTTCTGTTATGATGGGTATGTCGGTGGAAGGGAGATACAATGACACAAGTTAAACCAAATGGCAAGACCGGTCTGGCCGACGTGCTGTCCACCACATCCGAGATGGCACGCATGAGCGACGAAGAAGCACTTGCCCGCATCGGCGAGCTGCGCGGGCTGGCACACGACGCCATACAGTCGGGCAACGATCAGGACGCAAGGGCTCTGCTCGGCAACGCTGTTCAGATAGCTCATAGCAGCTACGTGGGGATAGAGGTTATCGACGAGTACGCCGACTTCCTCGAGACCCATGGATTCCCCGAGCATGCCGAGGAGCATCGCGCGATGCGCAAGAAGATCGAGGATGAGCTCAAGGGGCATTTCGAAGATTCCCCAGACTCCGAGTAGCTCGGTTGGGCGGACTCGATCCCCACGGTCAGACGCAGGTAGTTGAGATGGTCTCCCAGCGGAGGCCATCCTCATCCGCAGATCCCAAACGACTCGGCACTCCACTCTTCATCTCATCGGCGACCGAGACTGCCTTCTTGGTCTACCGCGCTTTTTGTACCCAATCGCTGATCTACGGACACGTGAAACCTCCCCCATTATGGCACCCACCTGCTTAACTACGGACACATGAAACCCGTCCCAGGCAATGGTCAAGCTTATGGGTCGGGCCACTCCATTCGCCGCGCAATCGACATTTCCCGAGCGATTGGCATGCAGAGGTGCTAGCCCTTCGCCGTATGGCCCGTCCATGAGAAGCTGCTGCCGTTCACCGGGTCTCGCAGGATATTTGCCGGGCGTGTTTGCAGCGACGGCGCACTGTGCTATGCTCATAAACGTACAGATGTTTGTTTATACGGGTAAGGAGCACATACTATGGAACGTATATACGGTGCTCGGCAAGACGACGGCAGGCACTACGTGGACGTGGTCACGCTCACCGCGGCAGACGGGCTCGTCACTCCCCTCGAGATACGCTGGGATGACGGAAGGAGGTTTCGCATAGATGGGGTGACGTGCAGGAGGCGGTCACACAGCCTCAAGAGAGGCGGCGCGGGCATGCGCTACACCATACTGGTCGGCCCGAGGTCGACCTACCTCTACTACGACGCCGACTGCAAGGCCTGGTACGTGGAGGCGAAGGATCGGGCCGAGTAGCATGGCGTCTACCGGAGCTCTTTCGCCGCAGACTGGACGCTTTTTCGGGCCTCTTGCACGCACCCTTCTTCCACCGCGGCCACGAGCTGGACACGCACCTACGAGCATGATAGAAATATAAACTGAAAGCGCCGACGCGAAGGATCTTTCGCGTCGTGCAGAAGGTGTCGCTTCGACACCGGCGGCTTTGCGTCTTTAGACGCCATTTTGAAAGGGGTATTGTATGAGCAACGATTCAAGCAGAAGTCACAAGCTCTTTGCTGCCGTGGCGGCGTTCGCCGTCGCGGGGGCGACGTTCTTTGGGGGGTGCTCCACCCCACCGGCCAGCACGTCGAGCGACTCAAGCAGCACCCAGCTGGCCTCCATGGATTCGCCTGCGACCGGTGACGGCGCGCAGTCGTCGACGGACCTCTACACCATAGACGACGATCTGCGCGTGCGCATAAACCGCAGCGAGCTGGACAACCTGACGCTTGTAGACGGTCCCGTCTACGTTACTGGCCATGCAGTACCCGACGCCGACACCGTGTGCTCCGCCATCGCCTACGCCGACCTTCTTTCCAAGCTTGGCTACGACGCCCGGCCTGTGGTGCTCGGAGATATAAACAAAGAAACGTCCTTCATCCTCAACGAGGCGGGCGTCTCGGTTCCCGAGAAGCTCGAGGACGCCTCGGGTGCAAACATGGTCCTTGTCGACCACGGTGAGTACGAGCAGTCGGCCAACGGGCTCAAGGACGCAAACGTCATCTCCGTCATCGACCACCACGGCGACGGCACAGTCGCCACCTCAAACCCGATCGTATACGACGCGCGACCCATAGGGGCGACGGCGACCATCGTCTGGATGCGCTACGTCAACTACGGCGTAAAGCCCGATGCCACCATGTCGAGGCTGCTCGCGAGCGCGATTCTCTCCGACACGAGCAACTTCAAGTCGAAGTCTACGACCACCGCCGACCGAGAGGCCCTGCGCGTGCTTGCCGAGGCGGCCGGAATCGACGACATCGACACCCTCTATGCCAACCTGTACAAAGCGAGCATCTCCTACGACGGCATGACCGACGAGCAGATCTTCAACAACGACCTCAAGACCTACAACAGCGAGGGACGCCGCTACGCCATCGGCGTCGTCAACGTATACGACGAGGAGGGCGCGAAGAGCATGGCCGAGCGCATGAAGGCGATACTGCCCGCGCAGCAGCAGGCGCTGGGCATGAACTACGCCTTCGCGCAGGTATCCATCTTCCACGACGACATCAGCGTAACCTACCTGGTGCCCTCAGACGACGCGTCGGCAGAGATCCTCAAGGCAGCCTATGGCGACAGGGCGACCTTTGACGGCACGTCGTACGTGCTCAATCCCGGAATCTCGCGCAAGAAGAACCTCGTGCCCGACATCAACGCTGTTTTGGCCTCGCATCCCCAAGAGTAGCCACGCGCTCTGACGTCGCGCCGCCGGAGCACCGCGGCGGCGGATGCCGCGTACAAGACCCTTTGGGTCGCCATTTCCTCACAGCGTGGATTTTTACCTCCCGCTCACTTCGAAAAACGCCTTCGGGTTTGAAATCTCGGGCAGGTATTCCCGTACGGGCGGTATCGCACCCTCCGTTTGCGCAGGTAGAAGGCTCGCTAATAAGGGCCCGCGATTTTTGAGCCGGAAATTCCAAACCCGAAGGCTTGTTTCGAAGTGAGCGAGCACAAAAAATTCAGCCTCTCATCGAAACCGCCGGATCGGGCCGTGACGCGACCGTCGCGCGGTCCACCGTGGGCGCACGCCGCCGGACTGCCGACAGCCCCAGCGTCAGCTTTTCTCGAGGCCGTCCAACCGGTGCAGGAAGGCGGCCATGTCGGCGCGCGCCACGTTCGCGTAGGGACGAAACTCCCTCCTGCCTCCCGCGACGACCCAGCCCTGCGAGATGCCGTTCTCCGCGAGCCACATGATCTCGTCGTAGTGCGCGGTCTTGTTGGACACGTCGATGAAGGACACCTTGCCTGACGGCTTCCAGCCCTCATCCGCCACACCCCACGACTTGGCCAGGCGGTACAGGAACGCCGCCATGTCGGCGCGCGCCACGTTCGCGTAGGGGCGGAACTCCTTCCTGCCGCCGCCCACGCTCCAGCCCTGCGACACCCCCGTGGCGGCGAGCCAGGAGATGTCTTCTGCATGGGCGGTCTTGTTGGACACGTCCGAGAAGGCGACCCCGCTGCGTGTCGGGTCCATGACCCCAGCCTGCTTCGCGAGCCGGTGCAGGAAGGCGGCCATGTCGGCGCGCGCCACGTTCGCGTAGGGACGAAACTCCTTCCTGCCGCCGCCCGCGTCCCAGCCTTGCGAGATGCCGCTCTCCGCGAGCCACATGATCTCGTCGTAGTGCGCGGTCCTCTTGGAAACGTCGCTGAAGGACGCCTTGCCAGACGGCTTCCAGCCCTCATTCGCCACACCCCACGACTTGGCC